>NZ_JBHYKM010000122.1:0-453 GCF_042741435.1 Streptomyces sp. NPDC058955
CCGCACTCCACTCTGGGCCGGCCTCCCCGCCCCCTCCGTCGGCCCGGCAGCTCCAGCATGCGGGCGGACGGCCGACGCGCGGGTCATCCGATCGGTCGATACGCCCCGCTCGGCCGCGGGTTCGGATACCGTCATGCGGATTCCTGGGCTCCCGTTCCCGCCGGAGACCTCCGGCCGGTCCATGGCGGGCGAGGACGCCGCCGACACCGACAGGAAGCAGGCCACCGCATGACCCTCGTGGCGATCGTCAACCCCAACACCGACGAGGCGACGACCCGGATGATGGCCGCCATCGCCCGCCGCACCCTGCGCGCGGAGGACGGCTACGAGGTCCGCGGCGTCACCGTCGCGGGGGGCCCCCCCCGGCGCCTGGGCGAGGGGGTGCGGCGGGCCCCCGGCCGGCCCCCCGCCGCCCCGCGCCCCCCCCCCCGCGCGGGGGCGGGCGGTGGGGGC
>NZ_JBHYKM010000122.1:463-23075 GCF_042741435.1 Streptomyces sp. NPDC058955
CGTCGACGAGGAGGTCCTGCGCGCCTCGGCCGGCCACGTCCTCGACGCGGCCGACCGCCTCCTCGCGGGTCCGGACGGTGGTCGCGTGGCCGCGTTCGTCGTCGCCGCCTTCGGCGACCCGGGCGTCGAGGACCTGCGCGCCCGCACGACGGTCCCCGTCGTCGGCATCGCCGAGGCCGCCCTGCGGGAGGCCGGCGCGGACGGCCGCCGCTTCGGCATCGCCACCACCACGCCCGGCCTGGCCGCCGCGATCGACGCGCGCGTCACCGCCCTGGGCTGGTCCCGCCGGTACACCGGCATCCGTCTCACCCCCGGCGACCCCAGGCAACTCGCGGCGACACCAGGAGACATGACGGAGCGTCTGGCCGAGGCCGTCGACCTCTGCGTACGGAAGGACGGCGCCGAAGCCGTCATCATCGGCGGCGGCCCGCTCGGCGAAGCCGCCGAGGCGCTCCGCGACCGCTTCCCGGTCCCGGTCGTCGGGCCGCTCCCGGCCGCGGCGCGGGAGATCCGGCGTCTGCTCGGGCAGCCGGACCCGGGGTGTACGCCATAGGGGTGACAGGTGCGCCGCACCCGTAACACCCGCCCGGGGGAACGCCGTTGCTTCGGCATGCGCATGACGTCGATGCTCGGGGTGGCCCTGACCGCCGTGTTCCTGGCGGCGGTCGCCCCCGCCCCCGCCGCCCCCGAGCAGTCCCCTCCGTGCGGCCACGAGGCCACCGGCACGGCCGAGCTCCGTACCGGCCCGAGCGCCTCCCGCCCCTCCCTGGGCCTCCTCCGGGCCGGCGACGCCCTCACGGTCCTCCGCGCGTCCGGCGACTGGTACCGCGTGAGCCTCGACCGACGCTCCCGCACGGGACTCCGCGCCGACACGGAGGGCTGGGCCGCGAAGCGACACGTCGGACCCCGCGCGTGCCCCCGCCCGACCGGCCGGCCCTAGGGCGAATCCTTCGGGCGGGCGCCGTGCGGTCCGTCGGCCGGTCAGCCCTTCGCGGTCCCGCAGGACCGGCGGGCCGCCGACTCGGCCGTCTTGCTGTCCTTGAGCGCCTTCGGCGGCTCGGCGCAGTCGAGGACGCCCGAGCCGTCGAGGTACCAGCTCACGGCGCGGCCGGTGGACGGCTCGCCGCCGGGGCAGGTGAGGCGGAAGTCGGCGACGACCTCCCGGACGTACCTGTACGCCACGAAGGTGCCGGGGCCGTTGACGGCGGTGTCCCTCCGGTCGAGGTCCGGCGCGGGCCGGCCGGTCTCGGAGAAGGTGGAGTCCTCGCCCGCGCCCCCGATGTGGGCGCCCAGCGAGCGCAGGGCGGCCGTCGCGTCGACCTTCGGTCCCGACGTCGTGTCGACGGCGACGCGCGGGGTGTGCAGCGGCTGCATCGGCTCGGTCAGCTCCCCGCCGCCCTTGCCGAGGACCTGCTTCGCCGCCACCCCGGTCAGCACGTCCCGCTGCTCGACGTCCAGCCAGGCGTAGGTGCCGTCCGCGCACGCCGTCGCCGCCGTGCTCTTCGCCGTCGCCGGGGGCTGCTGGGTCGCGGTGGCCGGGGCGTCGCCGCCGGACGTGCAGGCGGCCGTGCCGGTGAGCAGCGCGGCCACGGCGCCCGCCGCCATCCAGTTCTTCACGCTCTTCATGGTGATGCCTCCCCCGTATCGCCACTGGTCGGTGGCGATGTCGACCCTGCCGCTCACCGGATGCACCTGGCAAGCGACTTGAGCGACTTCTGAGCGTCCCGGCCGGAGGAGGGGGACGGCCTCCCCGGCCGGGACGCCGGTCCTGGCGCCGTCAGCCCGCCCGTCCGCACCGCTCCGTGTCGATCTCCGCGAGCGTCGCCTCGTTGTAGCGGGGTCCGTGCACGGTCGTCGCGTTCAGCACGCGGCCGGCCGCCTCCAGGACCTCGCCGGGGACGTCGAGGCCGAGCACCGACAGGTTCTCCCGCAGATGGCCGACCGACCGGGTGCCGGGCAGGGCGACGACGTGCGGGCCCCGCGACACGACCCAGGCCAGGGCCAGTTGCGCCAGGCCGATGCCGGACCGCTCGGCGAGTCGCGCCAGTTCGGCGCGGCGGGCCAGGTTGGCCGGGTAGTGGCGGGCGTCGAAGCGGGGCATGCCGCGGCGGATGTCGGCGGCCGGGAGGGCGTCCGGATCCGGTGGCGCCCCGGTGAGGAGACCACGGGCCAGCGGACTGAACGCCACCAGCGCGGCGCCGAGTTCACGGGTGGCCGCGAGCGTGCCCTCCTCCGGGTTGCGCGTCCAGAGGCTGTACTCGTTCTGCAGGGCGGCGATCGGGTGCACGGCGTGCGCCCGCCGCAGGGTCGCGGCGGACACCTCGGAGAGGCCCAGGGCGCGTACCTTGCCGGCCGTGACCAGCTCGGCCATCGCCCCGACGCTCTCCTCGACGGGCACCGCCCCGTCCAGCCGGTGCAGGTAGTAGACGTCGATGACGTCGGTACGCAGCCGGGCCAGCGCCGCGTCGGCGGTGCGCCGGATCGTCTCCGGCCGCCCGTCGATCACCCGGCGGCCGTCGACCCCGGTCATCCCGCACTTGCTGGCCAGCACGATCCGGTCCCGGTGCCGGGCGAGCACCCGCCCGACCAGCTCCTCGTTGGCGCCGAAGCCGTACAGCGCGGCCGTGTCGAAGTGCGTGACGCCCTCCTCGACGGCCGTCAGGAGCAGCCGCTCGGCGGCCTCCGGGGTCGGCGGGACGCCGTACGCGTGGCTCAGGTTCATGCAGCCCAGGCCGACCGCCGGCACCTCGAACGGCCCGATCCGGCGCGGGGCGGCCCGCCCAGCGCCGGTGGTGGTCGGCGCGGTCACGAGCCCGCGACCGCGTTCAGCTGCTCCTCCAGGCCGGCCAGCGTCCGGTAGCAGGACAGGACCTGGGCGATCGAGGAGTTCGGCTCGCGGCCCTCGCGGATCGCGGCGACGAACTCGCGGTCCTGGAGCTCGATGCCGTCCATCGACACGTCGACGCCGCTCACGTCGATCGGCTCGTCCTTGCCGGTGAACAGGTCGTCGTAGCGGGCGATGTAGGTGCCCGTGTCGCCGATGTAGCGGAAGAAGGTGCCGAGCGGGCCGTCGTTGTTGAAGGACAGCGACAGCGTGCAGATCGCGCCGTTCTCCGCCCGCAGCTGGATCGACATGTCCATCGCGATGCCCAGTTCGGGGTGGATCGGCCCCTGGATGGCGTGCGCCTGCACGATCGGCGACCCGGCCTGGTAGGCGAACAGGTCGACGGTGTGCGCGGCGTGGTGCCACAGCAGGTGGTCGGTCCAGGAGCGGGGCTCGCCCAGCGCGTTGAGGTTCTGCCGGCGGAAGAAGTACGTCTGCACGTCCATCTGCTGGATGGCGAACTCGCCGGCGTCGATCCGCCGCTTCACCCACTGGTGGCGGGGGTTGAAGCGGCGGGTGTGGCCCACCATCGCGACGAGCCCGGTGCGCTCCTGCGCCGCCAGGCACGCCTCGGCGTCGCCGAGCGAGTCGGCGAGCGGGATCTCGACCTGCACGTGCTTGCCGGCCTCCAGGCAGGCCAGGGTCTGCGCGGCGTGCATCTGGGTGGGGGTGGCGAGGACGACGGCGTCGATGTCGTCCATCGCCAGCACCTCGTCCAGGGTGGCGACGGCGCGCCCGACGCCCTGCTCGGCGGCGAACTTCCGGGCGCGTTCGAGGCTGCTGCTCACGACGGCGGCCACCTCGACGCCCTCGATCCGCCGGAGCGCGGCCGCGTGCTTGGCGCCGAAGGCGCCGCCGCCGGCCAGGGCGATCCGCAGGGTCCGGTCGTCAGTCATGTCACTCCTTCTCGGCGGGCTCTTCGGCCCGGGGGCGGTTTTCCAGGATCAGGTGTCCGACGGCGGTGTTGGACGCGGGCACATGGTAGAAGCGGTGCTTGACCTCGACCTGGCCCGAGCCGTCGACGTCGCTCAGGGCGCCGCGGGCGATCAGCCACATGACCAGCTCGATGCCCTCGGAGCCGGCCTCCTCGACGTACTCCAGGTGGGGGACCTCGGCCAGCCCCGCCGGGTCCTCGACCAGCCGGTCCAGGAAGGCGTTGTCCCACTCCCGGTTGATCAGGCCGGCGCGCGGGCCCTGGAGCTGGTGGCTCATCCCGCCGGTGCCCCAGACCTGCACGTTCAGCGGCCGGTCGTACGACTCGATCGCCCGGCGCAGGGCCTGGCCCAGCCGGAAGCAGCGGGCGCCGGAGGGCACCGGGTACTGCACCACGTTGACGTGGAACGGGATGACCTTGCACGGCCACTTCTCGACGTCGCCGAACATCAGCGACAGCGGGACGGTCAGCCCGTGGTCGACCGCCATCTCGTTGGCGAGGGTCAGGTCGAAGTCGTCCCGGATGAGGGAGTGCGCGATGTGCGCGGCCAGGTCGGGGTCGCCCTCGACGCCGGGGACGGGGCGGGGCCCGTACCCCTCGTCGGCGACGGGGTAGGAGGCGCCGGTGCCGAGGACGAAGGTCGGGATCAGCGACTGGTCGAAGGCGCTGGCGTGGTCGTTGTAGACCAGGAAGATCACGTCGGGGACGTTCTCCCGCTCCCACGCCTTGGAGTACTCGTACCCCTCGAAGACCGGCCGCCAGTACGGCTCGTCGGTCTTGCCGTGGTCGAGCGCCGCGCCGATCGCGGGGACGTGCGAGGTGAAGACGGCGCCGGTGACCGTGGCGTGCTCGGCGGGGGCCTGCGGCGCGTGGGCGGCTTCGAGGACGGCGTGGTCGATGCGGTTGCCCTCGACGGAGCGGCCGCCGCCGACCATCATCGCCCGGTACTCCTCCTCGGTCATGCCGGTCATCGAGCCCGCCATCTGCTGGAACGAGAAGCCCAGCGTGGCGCCCCACTTGGCGAGAAAGTAGATGTTGCCGCCCTCGCGCATCGCCGCGTTCAGGTCGCGGTCGAGCAGGGCCCGCTTCTGCTCCTCCCGCAGCGGCCACGCGTCGAGGTAGGCGCGCTCGTCGGCGAGGTACGCCGCCCGGTTCTCCGCCGTCATCAGCGACATGCAGAACTGGTTGAGGTGGTAGCCCTTCGCCGACTGCTCCGAGTCGAAGATGGTCGTCCCCGGAACCAGCTTGTAGGTCTTGTCCAGCGACATGCCGGTACTCCAATCGAGGGTGTCGCAGGGGCGGTTCAGGCGCCTTCGGGCCAGTACAGGCGGGTCGGGTTGTCGACGAGGAGCTTCCGCCGCAGCTCCGCCGTCGGCGCGATGTGCGGGACGAAGTCGACGAGCAGCCCGTCGTCGGGCATGTGGTCGGTGAGGTTGGGGTGCGGCCAGTCGGTGCCCCACAGCACCCGGTCGGGGAACTCCTCGACCACCCGTCGGGCGAAGGGGACGACGTCGCGGTACGCCGCCCGCTCCCCGTCGAGGGCCGGCGGGCCGCTCACCGTCAGCCGCTCCGGGCACGTCACCTTGCACCAGATGTCGGTCCTGGCCCGCATGAAGTTCAGGAAGGTCTCGAAGTCGGGCCCCTCCGGGTCCTTCGCGGTGTCCGGCCGTCCCATGTGGTCGATGACCAGCGGCACCGGGATCGACAGGAAGAAGTCCCGCAGGTCGGCGAGGTCGGCCGCCTCGAAGTAGACGACGACGTGCCAGCCGTACGGCGCGATCTTCTCGACGATGTCCAGCAGGTCCTGCTTCGGGGCCGCGTCCACGAGGCGCTTGACGAAGTTGAACCGCACGCCGCGCACGCCCGCCTCGTGCAGCTCCCGCACCCCGGCGTCGGTGACGTCGGGCCGCAGCGTCGCGACGCCCCGGGCGAGCCCGCCGGAGGCCCGCAGCGCGTCGACCATGGCGGTGTTGTCGGCGCCGTGACAGGTCGCCTGCACGACGACGTTGCGGCTGAAGCCGAGGTGGTCGCGGAGCGCGAAGAGCTGGTCCTTGGAGGCGTCGCACGGCGTGTACTTGCGCTCGGGGGCGTACGGGAACTCCTCGCCCGGGCCGAAGACGTGGCAGTGCGCGTCGACGGCGCCCTCGGGGAGCCGGAACTCCGGGCGGCTCGGACCGGCGTACCAGTCCAGCCAGCCGGGGGTCTTCTCGAAACCGGTCATCGTCAGTCCTCGTACCGCAGTCCGAGCTCGGCCAGCGGGCCGCGCATCCCGTACATGTCCAGGCCGAGCCTCCCCGCGCGGAACTGCGCGCGCTTGCCCTCCTCGTTCGCCTCGCGGGCCGCCGACGCGGCGGCCACCTCGGCGGCGCGCTCGCGCGGCACCACGACGACGCCGTCGGCGTCCGCGACGATCACGTCGCCGGGGCGCACCAGGGCGTTGCCGCAGACCACGGGCACGTTGACCGAGCCGAGGGTGGCCTTGACCGTGCCCTTGGCGTTCACCGCGCGGGAGAAGACGGGGAAGTCCATCCCCTCCAGGTCGGCGACGTCCCGGACCCCGCCGTCGATGACCAGGCCGCGGCAGCCGCGGGCCCGGAAGGAGGTGGCGAGCAGCTCGCCGAAGAAGCCGTCCTCGCTCTCCGTCGTGCAGGCCGCGACGACGACGTCCCCGTCCTGGATCTGCTCGGCGGCGACGTGCAGCATCCAGTTGTCGCCGGGCTGGAGCAGCACGGTCACGGCCGTGCCGCACATCCGCGCCTTCGGGTAGACCGGGCGCAGATAGGGGCGCATCAGCCCGACCCGGCCCATCGCCTCGTGGATCGTCGCGACGCCGAACGCCGACAGCTCCGCGACGGCCCGCGGGTCGGCCCGGTCGATCTTCGTGTGGACGACGCCGATCTCGGTGTGTTCCATGGGTGCTTCTCCTGGAGGGCGGGGGTCAGCGGCCGGCCGCGGCGAGGCGGGCGGCGAGGCGGGGGTAGACGCGCAGGGCGTTGCCGGAGTAGACGGCGGCGCGCTCCTCGTCCGACAGGTGCGGGGTGGCGTCCACGTACCGCTTCGTGTCGTCGAAGTGGTGGCCGGTGCGCGGGTCGATGTCGCGGACCGCGCCGATCATCTCGCTGGCGAAGAGGACGGACCGGCTGGGGATCACCCCGGTCAGCAGGTCGATGCCGGGCTGGTGGTAGACGCAGGTGTCGAAGAAGACGTTGTCGAGCAGCGCCTCCGGGTCCGGCCTGCCCAGCGCCATCGCCAGGCCGCGGAACCGGCCCCAGTGGTACGGCACGGCGCCGCCGCCGTGCGGGATCACGAACCGCAGCGTCGGGAAGTCGGCGAACAGGTCGCCCTGGACCAGCTGCATGAACGCCGCGGTGTCGGCGTTGAGGTAGTGCGCGCCGGTGGTGTGGAAGGCCGGGTTGCAGGAGGTGCTGACGTGGATCATCGCCGGGATGTCGTACGCGACCATCGCCTCGTACAGCGGGTACCAGCTGCGGTCGGTCAGCGGCGGCGCGGTCCAGCGGCCGCCCGACGGGTCGGGGTTGAGGTTGACCGTGACCGCGCCCAGCTCCTCGACGGCGCGGGTCAGTTCGGGCAGGCAGGTCGCGGGGTCGACGCCCGGCGACTGCGGCAGCATCGCGCCGGTCGCGAACCGGCCGGGGTAGAGGGTGCTCACCCGGTGGACCAGGTCGTTGCAGATCCGCGCCCACTCCGAGGAGACGGCGAGGTCGCCGATGTGATGGGCCATGAAGCTGGCCCGCGGCGAGAAGATCGTGAGGTCGCTGCCGCGCTCGTCCATCAGCCGCAGCTGGTTGCCCTCGATCGCGGCGCGCAGGTCGTCGTCGGAGATGACCAGGTCGGCGGGGTCGGGGGCGGGGCCGCGGCCCTCGGCCGCCGCGATCTGCCGGTCGCGCCACTCCGCCAGCTGCGGCGGGGCGGTGGTGAAGTGACCGTGACAATCGATGATCATGGAATCGTCCTCGTGTGCGTCCGGGGCGGCGGGCGTCCGGGTCAGTGGGCGTGGTCGCGGGTGGGCCAGCCCGTGTACTGCTCGGCCAGGTAGGTGCGGCCCGCGCGCGTCCCGACCACGTTGTCGAGCTCTCCGAGCTGCCGGCGCAGGTCGAAGGCGGAGGCGCCGGGCGCGGTGTGGAGCAGCCGGGTCATCCAGTACGAGAAGTTCTGCGCCCGCCAGATCCGCTGCAGGGCCCGCGGCTCGTACTCCTCCAGCGCGGCCCCGCCCGCCCCGCCGAGCGCCTTCAGCAGCACGTCGGCGAGCACCTTCACGTCGTGCAGCGCCAGGTTGAGCCCGCGGGCACCGGTCGGCGGCACCGTGTGCGCGGCGTCGCCGGCGAGCAGCAGCGAGCCCCAGCGCATCGGTTCCTGGACGAAGGAGCGGAACCGCAGCACCGTCTTCTCGGTGATCGGCCCCTCCTTCAGCCGGAAGCCGTCCTCGCCGGCCACCCGCGCCTGGAGCGTCTCCCAGATCCGGTCGTCGGACCAGGCGTCGACGGACTCGTCCGGCGAGCACTGGAAGTACATCCGCTGCACCGCCTCGGTGCGCTGGCTGATCAGCGCGAAGCCGTGCGCGGAGTGCGCGTAGACCAGTTCGGGCGCGCTGGTCGGCGCCTCGGCGAGGATCCCGAACCAGGCGAAGGGGTACTCCGTGCCGTACCGCACCCGCCGGTCCTCCGGCACCAGGTCGCGGCACATGCTCCGCGAGCCGTCCGCGCCGACGACGTACCGCGCCCGGATCTCGTGCCGGGTCCCGTCGGGCGCCGTGTAGCGCACCCGGGGGGCGTCGGTCGTGACGTCGAGGACCTCGGTGTCGCGGATCCCGAAGTGGACGGCGCCGCCGTCGCGTTCGCGGGCGTCGGCGAGGTCGACGAAGACGTCCGTCTGCGGATAGAGCCAGGTGGAGGCACCGACGAGCTTCTTGAAGTCGACCCGGTACGGCCGCCCGGCCGAGCGCACCTCGATGCCCTCGTGCTCGTGCCCGTCCCGCAGGATCCGGTCCGAGACCCCCGTCTCGACCAGGTCGCGGGCGACGTCGGCCTCCAGGATGCCGGCCCGCTGGGTCGTCTCGATCGCGTGACGCGTCCGGGTGTCGAGGGCGACCGTCTCGACCCCGGCGCGGCCGAGCAGGTGGGCCAGCATGAGGCCCGCCGGCCCCGCACCGACCACCGCGACCGGAACCGAGACGACGGAGTCGACGGGGACGTCGGCCATGGCATCTCCCAAGCAGCTGTGAGCGATCCGAACAGTTCGGAACGGCCCGAACGCTGCCAGCCTGCCCGGCCCCTGGTCTGCGGTGTTTCCGTCAGGCGGAAGCCGGTCCCGAACTCAGTCCGTCGTCCGGGTGCGCCTGCCGAGCTCGTCGGAGATCCCGTACGCGGCCCGCAGCAGCGGATCGCGCAGCGCGCGCGCCCTGCTCGCGCCCCGCGCCGTGATCACGATCCCCAGCGCCGCGCTCACCGGCCCCGTCCGCCCGATCCGCACCGGCGCGGCCACCGCCACCGTGCTCTCCGACAACTGCCGGTCGCTGACGAAGACCTGCTCGCGCCGGATCCGGTCCAGCTGGGTCCGCAGCGTCCTCGGATCGGTGACGGTGTGCGGGGTCCACGCCCGCTGCGGCGAGTCCAGGACCTCCTCCTGGATGTCCGCCGGCGCGTGCGCCAGCAGCACCCGCCCCATCCCGGTGGACCCCACCGGGAACCGGGTCCCGACGCCCGTCAGAAGCTCCACCGAGCGGTGCCCGGCGATCCGCTCCACGAAGACGAGTTCGGTGCCCTCCCGCACCGCCAACTGCACGTTCTCGTGGGTCGCCTCGTACAGGTCCTGCATGAACGGCAGCGCCACGTCCCGCAGGATCTGCGTCCGGGGGCAGCCCGCGGCGATCTCCCACAGCCGCAGCCCCACGTGCCACGACCCGTCCTCGCCCCGCTCCAGCGCCCCCCAGGCCGCCAGTTCGCCCACCACCCGGTGCGCGGTGCTCAGGGCCAGGCCGGTGCGCTGGGCGATCTCGGATAGTGTCTGGGCGGGGTGCTCGCGGTCGAAGGCCGCGAGGACCTCCAGTACCTTTCCTGCCGCCGTGCTCCGGGTCGTGCTCACGCCGCCAGTCTCGCAGACGGGTGTCGAGCCACCGGGCCGAGCGTGCCGACCACGCCCTTCCGCCTTCCCGCAGGCATGTCGCAACGACACGCAGAACGCAGACATGCAGACATCCAGAAATCCAGACGTGCAGACACCCAGACATCACGACCGAGGAGTCGACGTGCACCGTGAACTCGTGGGGTTGTCCTCGATGGCGACCCGCCCGATCCTCGCCGACCTTGCCGAACACCTCCGGCTCGCCCACGGCACGCCGGTGTGCTTTGAGTCCGCCGGCGGCGTGGAGATCGCCCGCCGTGTGCGCGAGGGCGCCGAGGCCGACCTCCTGGTCCTCGCCGCCGGAGCCCTGGCCGCCCTGGAGCGGGAGGGCCGGGTGCTCCCCGGATCCGTCCGCCCGCTGTGGATCTCCCAGGTCGTCGCCGCGGTGCCGGCCGACGCCCCCGCGCCCGCCCTCGGTTCCGTCGCCGACCTCCGTGCCGCCCTCACCTCGGCGCGGAGCGTCGCCTACTCGACCGGCCCCAGCGGTACGGCCCTGCTCGACCTGCTCGACCGCCTCGGCCTGGCCGACGCCCTCGCCGACCGCCTCGTCCAGGCCCCGCCCGGGGTCCCGGCCGGCAGCCTCCTGTCCTCCGGCCGCGCCGACCTCGCCTTCCAGCAGCACAGCGAACTGATGGACCTTCCGGGCGTCACCGTCCTCGGCCCGCTGCCCGGCGACACGGCCATCACCTCGGTCTTCGGCGGCGGCGTCCTCGCCTCCTCCGCGGACCCCGGGCGCGCCCGCGCGGTCCTCGGCCTCCTCGCCTCCGAGGAGGCGTCGCGGCTCGCCGGGGCCCGGGGGATGACACCAGCTCACTGACCTGCGGATTCGCCCGGACGGGCGTGAATCGAAGGTTATATCCGGGGCTAAATCCGATAGGGTCGCCGTGGAGGTGGCCCGTGTCCAAGGAAGAGGAACTGTTCAAGGCCGTGGAGGCGCTGCTGGCGGGCGGGCCGGAGTTCCCCGCGCCCGCCGAACGCGCCCGGCTGCGCGAGGCGGCCGGTGTCACACAGGCCGGGCTCGCCCGCGTCCTGGACACCACCCCGCAGACGGTCAAGAACTGGGAGGCCGGACGCAGCGAGCCCCGCCCGCCGCGCCGCGCGCCGTACCTGGCCCTGCTGGAGGGATGGGCGGAGCGGTACCCGGCGCCGGGCGGCGACGCCGCCGCCACACCGCAACCCCGGTCGGAGCCCCAGCCGGAGCCGGAGCCCCAGCCGGAGCCGGAGCCCCAGCCGGAGCCGGAGCCGGAACCCGAGAAGGAACCCGAGAAGGAACCCGAGGAGGAGCCGGTCAAGGTCGTCGCGCAGGCGGGCGCGGCCGGCACCAGGCGCGTCGCCAGGCGGGCCGCGTCCGCCGGCGACTCGCGCTTCGCCCACGGCCCCCTCGCCGTCGTCGACGCCGACACCGGTCCCGACGGCGCGGGCGGGTTGTCCGCCCACTGCGTCGGCGGCCTCGTCCTCGACGTCCCCGCGCGGTCGCTGCCCGAGCTGGTGGAGTGGGCGCTGACCGAGGCGTGCCTGGGCGCGCCGCGCCTGGACGGCTCCGGCTGGGACGCGGACCCGCTGCTCGTCCTGACCCCCGCCGCCCTGGAGCGGTACGGCCTGCCGGTCGCACTCACCGACGACGAGCGGATCGCGGGCCGGCTCCCTGCCGACCACCCCGCCGTCCGGGAGGTCGAGCGGGCCGACTGGCGGCTGACCCGCCGCGGCTTCGGCCCGTGGGCCCGGATCTACCGGCCCGCCCAGGGCGGCCGCCGGTTCTGCGCGCAGCTGTGCGTCCCGTCGTGGGGAGCGCTCGACACCCGCTCCTGGGGTGACGCCGCCGACCTGCCGCCGGCCGAACTCGCCCGCGTCCTCGGCCTGTACGCGACCCGGGTGATGACCCCGCGCGGTTCGACGGCCGTCACCGGCCTGGAGCTGATGACCGCGCTGCACCCGCCGACCCGCGCCTCCGAACCGGACGCCGAGGGGCGCCGGCACAGCGTCCACCACCCCGGCTCGCTCGGCAAGGACCCGATCGACCCGCCGCCGTGCGAGGCGATCGACGGCCATCCGGTCCTCGCGGACCTGCCCCGCTTCCACGTACGGGGGCCCGAGGAGCGGATCCTGGAGGAGGCGTACGACTGGGCGCGGGAGCTGACCGACGAGGAGTGCATGAAGCCGCACCTGGTCGGCATCGACGTCAACATGGCTTTCGGCGCCGCCGCGAACGGCGCCGTCGTCGGGCTCGCCGCACCGCCCGTCCACGCCACCGCGCCCGTCTTCGACCCGAAGGTGCCGGGCGCGTGGCTGGTCGACCTCTCCCACGTGGACCTCTCCCGCGTCCGGGTCGGCAAGGAGTGGCGGCGGCTCCGCGGCGACCTGCTGCCCAGCCCCTTCACACCGACCGGCGAGACCCCGACCGGGCCGGCCTGGTACGCCACCCCGACCGTCGCCTACGCCGTCGAGCTCGGCTACGAGGTCGCCCCCTCGGAGGGCTGGCTGCGCCCGGAGGCGGGGCGCTACCTGGACGACTGGTACAAGCGCCTGCGGGACGCGTACGTGGCGACGATGGCGGACCTCGGCGTCGACGACAAGCTGCCCGCCGCCGACTACCTGACGGCGATGGAGCGGTACAAGGAGCGCGACCCCCAGGCGGCGATCGTCCTCGGCGCGATCAAGAACACCGTCAAGGGCGGCATCGGCAAGCTCCAGGAGAAGGCGCGGGGCGGCGGCTGGCGGCCCGGCCTGCCGTGGCCCGCGCTGGCCCGGCCGACCTGGCGGCCGGACATCCGCGCCGCCGTCATCTCCCGGGCCCGGATCGGCATGCACCGCAAGATGGTCGCGCTCGCCGCCGCCACCGGCAGCTACCCGGTCGCGGTCCTGTCCGACTGCGCGGTGTACGCCGCCGACGGCCCCTCCCCGCTCGACGTCCTGCCGTACACGCCCGAGGGCAGGACCGTGCCGGGCTCGTTCCGCATCGGGGTCTCCCCGGGCATGGTCAAGCACGAGGGGACCAGGACCCCGCTGTGGGCCGAGGAGCTCCGCGAGGAGACCGGCGACCCGCTGCTCAACCTGGCCCGCTACATCGCGTAGCCGCGGCCGGTGACACCCCGGGGTGACGGGGACGACGACATCCGTACGGCGAGACACCGAGACCGGCGACAGCACCGGCCCGGAGACAGGGGAGTGGCAGCATGGCGGTGAGGTCGGTCGGCGAGGGCCTGGACCGGGTCCTGGACAAGGCGGTGACCCGCAGGCCGCCGCAGTCCGCGGGCGCCCAGATGCGGTTCCTGGTGAAGCAGCTCAAGGGCACCCGGGCGGTCGCCGCGCTGCTGGGGATCTCCCAGCGCACGGTCGAGCGGTACGTGAAGGACGAGATCAAGCGGCCCCGGCCGGAACTGGCCGCCCGGATGCGGGAGGAGACGCGCCGGCGCTGGCAGCCGCGGGTGAAGGCGCGGGCGCGGAAGACGGCCGGCACCACCGCGGGACTGATGATCGACGTCCGCGCCAGCCTCGGCTACGACGCTCCCGCCGGCACCACGGACGAGGCCCGCGAACGCCACCTCACCCTCGCGCTCCCGCCGCAGCACGCCGAGCGCATCTTCGCCGCGCGGGAACGCGGCGAGCACGAGATGCGCACGGCGGTCGAGGACGCCCTGAAGGACGTCTACTTCCAGCAGCGCGGCACCCGCGCGGCGAGCCTGGAGGACGTCCGCATGCTCCACGTCGAACACATCGAGTTCGACCTCTGAGGCACCGGCCGACCGGTGCCGGTCTTCGCGATCAGTCGGGGCGGAAGACACGCAGGCCGGACACCTCGAAGGACATCTCGTCCGTCGCGGGATCGGGCGCGGGGTGGTAGCGGCCCGCGCACACCGAGAGGTTGACGATCAGGCAGGCGTGCCAGGACCGCCCCACCCCGCGCCCGTCCGCGAACACCTCGGAGCCGTTCACCCACCACCGCACCGACCGCGCCCCGAACTCGGTCCGCAGGTCCACCCATCCGCCGGGGCGGACGGCGGGGGAGCGGTAGTAGCGGTGGGTGCCCCGCACCCGGTTGGAGAGTTCGAGCAGGTCCGGGTTGTCCGGGTGGTACTCGAAGACGTCGACCTCCTGACCGCCGTCCCGCCAGGTCCAGATCGCCGGCCAGGCGCCCGTCTCGTCCGGCAGCCGGACCCGCGCCTCCAGGACGTCGCCGGTCCGCACCTCGAAGCCCTCGGCGCTCCCCTCCGTGGTGAGCAGCCCGCTGTCCCACAGCCCGTCCGGGCGGCGGGTCGCACGGAAGATCCCGGAGCGGCTGTACGCGGGATCCTCCACCAGGTGGTCGAGCTTGTTGTCGAGCGGATTGACCGGTCCGCCGTCGGGATAGGCCCAGCTCCGCCCGGCGACCCACTGCGCGGCCGACGCGAAGTCGGCGGTGAGGACCGGATCGTCGGGGAGGGGTGGCACGGCCATGGCGGCTCCTCGCTGAACGGACGGCGAACGGGCGGTCGGCGGTCATCGGTCACCGGTCGGTGCGCGGTGGTCGGCGACGGTCCTCTCCATGGCTCCCCGCGTCCCGCCCCTCACATGCGGAACCCCCGCCTCCCTGGCGAGAACTCGTCACGGACTGGACGGGCGGGCGGCCCCCGGGTCTCAGTCCCTGACCAGGCAGAACGGGTGACCCGCCGGGTCGGCGAAGACGCGCCAGCCGCGCTTCCCGTCGCCGCCGTCGAGCAGCGTGGCCCCCAGCGCGAGGGCCTGCGCCTGGGCACTGTCCAGGTCCTCGACGCCCAGGTCCAGGTGGAACTGCTGAGGCCGCTCGGGGTCCGGCCAGTGCGGCGGGCGGTGGTCGGCCACCCGCTGGAAGGCCAGCACCAGGCCGCCGTCCGTGTGGAGCGTCGACCAGTCGTCGTGGAGCGACCAGCGCGGGTCGGGGCGGTCCACCTCGCCGCCGAGCAGCGCCGCGTAGAACGAGGCGAGTTCCCTGACGTCCGGACAGTCCAGCACCACACACTGCAGTTTGGCGATCATGGCGGCAGCGTAGATCAGTCGGGGCCGTCCGCGCGCGCCTCTTCCTGGGGGTCGAGGGGCCGGAGCAACGACCGCCCCAGGGAGGTGAGTTCGTACGTGACGTGCGGGGGTGAGCCGGGATGGGCGCCCGGGTGGTGAAGGCGTTCGACCTGTGCCACGAGGACGTCTGGCGGATGCGTCCGCCCGTCTTCGACGGCCGGCCCCTGGCCGTGCCGGTCTGCGGCGACGACGACACCGCGCTCGCGCTCGTACGGACCCTGGTGCGGGACACGGGCTGCCCGCTCCGGCCCCGCCGGGTCAGGCGAGGGCGTCGGGCCCGGTGTGGTGGTCGACGAGGCGGGTGAGCAGCCGGAGGAACTGGTCGCGTTCGTCCTCGCTCAGCGGGGCGAGGAGGTCCTCGTGCACGGCGTCGAGGACCTGGTCGAGGCGGCGCAGCCGACGGCTTCCCTCGGGGGTGAGCGTGATGATGTTGCGGCGCTGGTCGGAGGGGTCGGGCGACCGGTCGACGAGGTGGCGGCCGGTCAGTTCGTCGAGGACGCGGACCATGTCGCTGCGGTAGATGCCGGTGCGCCGGCTCAGCGTCGCCTGGCTGGCCGGACCGCCGTCCGCCAGGGAGGCGAGCACGGCGTAGTGCCATTTGCGGGCGTCGGCCCCCGCCAGTCCCTCGCCGACCAGGCGGTCCGAACGGGTGGTGAGCTGCGACAACAGCCGGCTGGCCCGCTGCCGGAGCCGGTCGGGGGCGCGCTCGTGCGGTTCTGGCCTGGTCATGGCGGGATTCTATCCGTTGTGTTAGTGGCACTAACGCTATAGGTTCGCTCACATCCGGCCATCGTTAGTGCCACTAACGTCGACGGTGGCCGTGGCCGCTACCAGGAAGGAAGACCCGTCATTCCCGCCATCTCGTCCACGACCCTGCGCATCCCCACCCCCGACGGCGAGGCGGACGCCTTCGCCGCCCGGCCCGACGACGGGGAGCGGTACCCCGGGGTACTGCTCTACAGCGACGCCTTCGGCGTGCGCCCCGAGCTGGAGCGGCGGGCCCGTGACCTCGCCGCGCACGGCTACCACGTCCTCGTCCCGAACCTCTACTACCGGTTCGGACCCGCGCCCGTGTTCGAACTGCCCGCGCACATCGGCGCGGAGATCCGGCCCGCGGTCATCGAGCGGCTGATGCCGTTCCTGGAGAAGGTGCTGGTCCCGGAGCGGATCCTCGTCGACGCCGCCGCGTACCTCGGGTTCCTCGCCGACCGGCCCGAGACCCGTCCCGGACCGGTGGGAGTGATCGGTTACTGCATCGGCGGCGCGCTGGCCCTGCGGGCCGGGGCGGCCCACCCCGACAAGGTCGCCGCCGTCGCCGGCTTCCATCCCGGCTTCCTCGTCACCGACGAGCCCGACAGCCCCCACCGCCTGGTCGCCGACCTCGCCGCGGAAGTGCACCTCGGCCTGTCCGGCAACGACATGAGCCCCGAGGAGCTCGCCACGCTCGAAGCGGCCCTCGACGCGGCCGGCGTCCGCTACACCGCCGAGACCTACCCCGGCACCGTCCACGGCTTCACCATGTCCGACACCGACGCCCTCCACCCCGCCGGCCTCCAGCTCCACTGGGACCGCCTCCTCGCCCTCCTCACCCGCACCCTGACGAGGGACTGAGTCCTCACGGGCCGAGCGGCCTCGCCGTCCCGGCGGGGTCGCCGGGCGAGGGCGCCGTGCAGGCGGTCGCCCTCCGTCCGGGACGCGGCGCGGGCCGCCCACCAGCCGCGGACGAACTCCGGGGCCCCGCAGGCCCCTTCGGTGAACGCTTCGAGCAGGGCCACCTGGCGCGCCGACGCGGCCGACGAGGGAGGTCACCCGGGCGGGCCTAGGAGTGGCGCCGGGGCGGGTGTGCGGCGGCATGTGCCCTCCGGTGTGGAGTACGGGCGCGGCCCGGGGCGGGGTCGGTCGTCAGGACGTGCGTCGCCCCGACGGCCGCAGCCCGCCCCGCAGCCGGCCGGCCGCGAAGGACCCGTCCGGTGTCAGGACGGCGTCCGCCCCGCCGCCCTCCTGGCCGCCCGTCATGACGGGCGCCGCTCCTGCGCGTCCGTCGCGGTCGGGAGGGAGTCCAGCCACTGCAGGAGGCGGTTGCCTTCGCGGCTCATGACCTCCGGGTCGCGCAGGGCGTTGGCCATGAGGGACATGCCCTGGTAGCCGGAGACGAGGGTGAGGGCCAGGTCGTCGGGGTCGGGGAGGCCCAGCGCGCGGAACTGGTGCGCGGCCCAGTCCAGGAGGCGGCGGATGACCGTGCCGGCCTCGGCGTCGAGGGTTCCGTCGGCGCGCTTGTCCAGCTCGACGGCGAGCGTGCCGGTCGGGCAGCCGTAGCGGGCGGCGGTGTCGCGCTGGGCGATCCAGCCCTCGATCAGCGCCTTCAGTCGCTCGCGCGGGTCCGCCAACTCATCCAGCCGCACCGCGAGTTCGTCCAGGTGCGCGGAGTGCTCGGCGAGCGCGGCGCGGACGAGCTCGTCCTTGGTCTTGAAGTAGTAGTAGACGTTCCCGACGGGGACGTCGGCCTCGCGCGCGATGTCGGCGAGGGTGGTGCGCTCGACCCCCTGCTCGTGCAGGACCTTCGCCGCCGCGGCCGTCAGCCGCCGCCGCTTCTGGGACGCCAGCTCTCGCCGGTTCACTGAGTTGGTCACCCGACTGACTATAGACAGCCCCGGGTGGCCCCGTGCTACGGTCTTCTCAGTCAGTCAACTAACTCACTTACTTCGGGGGTTCGAGATGATCACTGTCACGGGTGCGACCGGCAACATCGGCAGGACGCTGGTGGAGCTGCTGACCGACGCGGGCGAGGAGGTCGTGGCCGTCTCGCGGCAGTCGGCCCCCACCGAGCCCGCGGCCGGAGTCCGGTGGCTCCAGGCCGACATGGGAACCCCGGCCGGACTGCGGTCCGCCCTCGACGGCGCCCGCGCGCTCTTCCTCCTCGTGGGCGGCGAGCTCAACAGCCACGGCGAGGACCCGGCCGTCCTCCTCGACGGCGTGCGGGACTCCGGCGTCGAACGGATCGTCCTGGTCTCCTCGCAGGTCAGCGCCACCCGCCCGGCGGCGGCCTCGCACGCCCGCCTGCGCGCCTTCGAGGCGGCCGTCCGCGCCACCGGACGCGACGTCACCGTCCTGCGCCCCGGCGGCTTCGCCTCCAACGCCTTCGCCTGGGCGGAGTCGGTCCGCACCCGGCGTACGGTCCTCGCGCCATTCGCCGACGTGGCCCTGCCGGTCGTGGACCCGGCGGACATCGCCGCGGTCGCGGCGGCCGCGCTGCGCGAGGACGGGCACGCGGGACGTACGTACGAGCTGACCGGACCGGAAGCGATCAGCCCGCGCCGGCAGGCCGAGGTCCTAGCGGAGGCCCTGGGGGAGGAGGTCGCGTTCGTGGAGCTGTCCCGCGCCGAGGCCCACGCCCACCTCGCGACGTTCATGCCGGAGGACGTCGTCACCGGCACCCTGGACGTCCTCGGCGTCCCCCTCCCGGAGGAGCAGAAGGTCAGCCCCGACGTGGAGTCGGTCCTCGGCCGTCCCGCCGCCCCCTTCGCCGCGTGGGTGGCACGCAACCTCCCGGCCTTCCGGTGACCCGACGCCGGGGCGGTCAGCGAGCGCTGTCCGCCCCGGCCCCGGCCCCGGCGGCGCTCGCGGGACGGAAGTCCATGACCCAGTTCACCACCCACTCGTCCGTGCCGGCGGGGGCGAACGCCTGCTCCCAGCGGGCCGTCTCCGCGGTGATCCCCGACCAGCGGAACCGCACGCGGACCGGCGTGTCCCCGTAGTGGTCGTCGCCGTGGAACTCGCCCGTGCCGTCCGCCGCGAAGCGGCCCCGGACCGGTGGGAGCAGGCGGCCGGTGCGGGTGCTCGACCAGTTGAGCGTCCACTCGTCGGTCTCCGGCTCGTACAGGCGCAGGGTCAGGCCGCGGAAGCCCCTCGACGGGAAGGCGATCTCGTCGACGTGGGCGCGGCCGTCCCAGTGGAGGCGGCCGGAGGTGTGGCCGTCGAACTCCTCCCAGCCGGAGGAGGGGTCGAGGAAGTCGGTGAGGGCGCGGTTGCGGACGGTCCACTCGCCGACGAGGAAGTCGAAGCCGTGGGAGGTCATGCGGCCGGCCCCCCGTCCGCGACGGTCGTCGCCGTCGTGCCGGTGCGCAGCGAGTCCGCGAGGTACCCCGGCAGGTCTGGGGTGTCCGGGGCCAGCACGTGGCGGATCCACGCGGCGCGTTCGTGGCCGAGCGGGGCCAGCTCCCAGACGCAGCCGATCCAGGAGCGGTCACGGGCGGTGCCCGTCACCGGGACGAAACGGGTGGGGTCGTCGTCCGGGCAGCCGAGCACGGACTGGCCGGCCGCGGCCCCGGCGAAGTGGAGCACGTTGTCCCACGCCCAGCTGTAGACATTGAGGTACGCGCCCGTGTCGTCGCCCCGGTGGAGGACGGCGAAACCCGCGGCCGGCGTGCCGTCCGGCTCCGGCAGCAGCTCGGGGAGCAGGGCGTACGCCGCCTTCTCCACCTCCGGTTCGATGCCCGCCGGGTCGGACGTGACGTGGTAGCGCTTGATGTGCCGGCCGCCGATCTCGACGGGCTCCGGCACGAAGAGGTTCTTCTCCGTGAAAGCCATGGCTGGACTGTAGGAGGACTTCACTGACACGGTGTGTCAGTGAAGTCCAGCCGTCTTCTGTCGATCCTGCTGCTCCTGGAGACCCGCGGGCGGATGACCGCCGCCGAGCTCGCCGAGGAGCTGGAGGTCTCCGTCCGCACCGTCTACCGGGACGTCGAGTCCCTGCACGCCGCCGGAGTGCCGCTCTACGGGGACGCCGGGCACCGCGGCGGCTACCAGCTGCTCGCCGGCCACCGCTCCCGGCTCACCGGTCTGTACGCGCGCGAGGCCGAGGCGCTCGTGCTCGCCGGGCTGCCCGTCGCCGCCGACGAACTCGGCCTCGGCGGCCACTTCGCCGACGCCCAGCTGAAACTGCGCGCCGCCCTGCCCGCCCCGCTGCGCGAGCACGTCGACCGGCTCCGCACCCGCTTCCACATCGACGCGCCCGGCTGGTACGCGGAGTCCACCGAGGCCCCGTTCCTGCCCCAGGTCGCCGAGGCCGTCCGCGCCGGGCGGGTGCTCGCCGTCCGCTACCGGCGCTGGAAGGAGCCGACCGAGGTCGACCGCCGGCTCGCACCGTACGGCCTGGTGCTCAAGGCCGGCCGCTGGTACCTGGTCGCCGGGCCCGGCCCGCGGACGTACCGGGTCGACCAGATCATCTCCCTCACCGTCACCGACGAGGAGGCGACCGCCCCGCCCGGCTTCGACCTGGCCGCGCACTGGCGGGAGAGCCAGCGGGACTTCCACGCCCGCCTCCACCAGGGCGAGGCCGTCGTCCGCGTCTCCCCCGAGGGAGCCGCCCGCCTGACCGGCGCCGCCGCCCGCGCCGTCGCCGAGACCGGCGTCCCCGAACCCGACGGCTGGACCCGCGCCACCCTCCCGGTGGAGACCCCCGACCACGCCCACGCCACCCTCCTCGCCCTCGGCACCGAGGTGGAGGTCCTCGCCCCCGTCGAGCTGCGCGACCGCATCGCCGCCACCGTACGGACGCTGGCGGAGCGGTACGCCTGAGGCGGGCCGGCTACTCGGGGCGGCCGAAGCGGTGGGACGCCCACACGAGGGCCAGCGCCCCCACGGTCAGCAGCAGGCCCGCTTCCAGGACGAGGGGCGGCTGCCGGCCGGCCCAGGCGACGGAGCCGCCGGTCGTCTGCCCGGGGACGCGGAGGGCGACGCAGCGGCGCAGCACGTCCACGGCGTACGCGAGCGGGTTCACGGCCGTCAGGGCCTGCGCCCAGCCGGGCAGCGACGCCGGCGGGAAGAAGCCGCCGGAGAGGAAGAGCAGCGGCATCATCACCAGGCCGAGCAGCGTGTGGAAGGTCTCCGGGCCGCGCAGGCCCACCGCCAGTGCCAGGGACAGCGCCGTGAGGGTGAACGAGGCGAGGACCATGCCGCCCAGCAGCAGCGCCAGCAGCACCGGGTCGTACGGCAGACCGACCGCGCCGGCCAGGCCGAGGAGGACCGCGCCCTGCACCGTCGCCACCAGGGTGCCGCCGGCACAGCTGCCGAGCAGGAGGGTGGTGCGGCCGACGGGGGCCATCAGCAGCTCGCGGAGATAGCCGCTCTGACGGTCGGTGATCAGCCGGATGCCGACCATGATGGCCGGGGTCTGCACGGTCATCATCAGCATGCCGGGGAAGAGGTACGTCCGGTAGCCGACCCCCAGCGACCCGGCGGGGATCAGCGCGGCCAGCCCGCCGCCCAGGATGAACAGGTACAGCACCGGATGGAGCAGCATCAGCGCGGTGGGCACGCGCTGCCGGGCCAGCCGCAGCAGATCGCGGTGGACCAGGGCGTGGACCGCGCGCAGTTCGCGCCGGAGGCGGGACGGGCGGGCGGGGCCGGCGTCACCGGGGCCCGGCAGGACGAGCGTCGTCACCGTCCGCCTCCCGTCCCCTCGGGACCGGCCAGGCTGCGGCCGGTGTGGTGGAAGAAGACGTCGTCGAGGGTGGGCGGGGTCGCGGAGGCGGCGTGCACGGCGATGCCGTGGACCTCCAGCGCCGCGCACAGGCGCGGGATCCAGGCGCTCCCGTCGGGCACCCGCAGCCAGACGCCGTCCGCGTCCACGTGCACCGTCCGCTCCGGCGGGACGAGCAGCAGGGCGACCCGGCGGGCCTCGGCGTCGTCGCTCGTGCGCAGCACCACCCGGTCGTCCCCGATCGCCGCCTTCACCCCGGACGGCGTCCCCTGGGCCACCAGCCGGCCGCGGTCGATGATCGCGAGGCGGTCGCAGTGCTCCGCCTCGTCCAGATAGTGGGTGGTGACGAAGAGCGTGCTGCCGTGCCGGTCGCGCAGCGCCCGCAGGTGCTCCCAGATCCGGGCCCGCGCGTGCGGGTCGAGCCCGGTGGTCGGCTCGTCCAGGAACAGCACACCGGGCTCGTGCAGCAACTGCCGGGCGATCTCCAGGCGCCGCCGCATGCCGCCCGACAGGGTGCGGACGGGTGAGCGCCGCCGGTCGGTCAGATCGGCCAGGGCGAGCACCTCGGCCGTGCGCCGGCGGACCTCGGCGCGGCGGAGCCCGTACAGGCGGGCGTGGACGCGGAGGTTCTGCTCGGCCGTCAGGTCCGGGTCGAGGGCGCTGTGCTGGAACAGCAGGCCGACCCGGCGCCGTACCCGCTCGGGCTCGGTGAGGACGTCGGCGCCCGCCACGACGGCGCGGCCCGAGGTGGGGCGGGCCAGGGCGCACAGCATCGCGATGGTGGTGGACTTGCCGGCGCCGTTGGGGCCGAGGAAGGCGAAGGTCTCGCCCCCGCGCACGTCCAGGTCCAGGCCGCGCACCGCGTGGGTGGGGGAGCCGTCCGGGCCGCTGTAGCTCTTGACCAGCCCGCGGACGCTGATGGCGGGCGCGGTCTCGGTGGGGTCGGCCGGGGCGCCGGGGGCGCCGGTGCGGGCGGGCTCGTGGTCACGGGCGTGCAGCTGCATGGTCCGGTCCTCGTCCTGGGGGTCGCCGTCGGTGGACGGCCGGATGCGCCGGCGGAACGCCGACGGGAACGGCGCCCTACGGCGCGCCCGGCCGTGGGGCCCCCCCCCCGGGCGGGGGGGGGGGCGCCCCCCGGGCC
>NZ_JBHYKM010000123.1:0-17061 GCF_042741435.1 Streptomyces sp. NPDC058955
CCGCGGGCGGTCGGGGGGCCGCGGCCCCCCCCCGCCCCCCGCGCCGCGGCGATGCCCCTCGTCTTGGCGCGCGGACGCCCCCCGGGGGCGGACACAGGCCCGGGCCCCCCCCGGCCCTTCGTCGTCCTCCGGGAGCTTGCAGACGCGCTCCAGGAAGAGGGCGGCGGCGATGACGCCGAAGGCGGCGACCACCGCGGCGGCGGCGTAGAGGGCCTGGTCGCGGCGGGCGGGGACGTCGAGGGAGCCGAGGAGGAAGACGCCCACGCCGCCGTAGAGGCCGGCGACGAGGGCGGCGACCAGGGCGCTGGCCTGGCCGAAGACGACCGCGCGGGCCGCCATCAGGGGTTCGACGCCCTTGGCGCCGGGGCGGCGCTCCCGCTGGGCCCTGAGGCGGGCCCGGATCGAGAGGGCCGTCGCGGTGAGGACCACCGCGATCACGGCGAGGACGATGGGCGCGGCGAGCGGCACGCTGGGGAGCGTGCCGACGGAGTCCCAGAGGCGCGCGGCGCCCCAGGAGAGGATGCCGGCGACCACGAAGAGTCCGGCGAGCACCTTGAGCCGCAGTTGTTTCACCGGGTGTCCTTCACGTGGTCGCGGGTGGTCTGCCACGTAGCGTAACGACTACTCGGGGAGGCGGAGTTCCAGGTCGGTCCGGGGCGTCACGCCGGCGCGGTCGACGGCGGCCAGGAGGGCCGCCACCGGGCCGTGGCCGGGGAGCTGGGCCTCGGGGTCCATGTCGTGCCACGGGGCGAGCACGAAGGCGCGCTGGTGGGCGCGGGGGTGCGGGAGGGTGAGGACGGGGTCGTCGGAGACCGTGTCCGCGTACGTGATGATGTCGACGTCCAGCGTGCGGGCGCCCCAGCGCTCGTCCCGGACGCGCAGGAACGCCTCCTCGACGGCCTGGGCGCGCTCCAGGAGCGAGGAGGGCGGGAGGGTCGTCCGCACCAGCGCGACGGCGTTGAGGTACGAGGGCTGGCTGCCCGGCTCGACGCCCCAGGGCTCGGTCTCGTAGACGGGCGAGACGGCCTTGACGCGCAGGCCGGGGGTGTCGGCGAGGGCGTCGACGGCTCCCTGGAGGTTCTCCAGTCGGTTGCCGAGGTTGGCGCCGAGGGCGAGGACGGCCCAGTGCGGGTTGGAGAGGGTGCTGTCGGCGGCGTCGACGGCCGCGACGACCGAGGCGGGCACGGGCTGGACGGTGGGGTCGCTCTGGGTCGGCTTCATCGTCGGCTCCGGGTGATCGTGACGGTGACGTCGTCGAAGGGGACGGTGATGGGGGCGTCCGGCTTGTGGACGACCACCTCCACCTCCTGGACGCCGGCGTGGCTGAGGCACTGCTGGGCGATGCGCTCCGCGAGGGTCTCGATCAGATCGACGGGCTCGCCCTGGACGACGTCGACGACCTCCTCGGCGACGACGCCGTAGTGGACGGTCTTGGTGAGGTCGTCGTCGGCGGCCGCCGGGCGGGTGTCGAGGCCGAGGACCAGGTCCACGATGAAGGTCTGCCCCTCCTCGCGCTCCTTGGGGAAGACGCCGTGGTGGCCTCGGGCCTTGAGGCCGCGCAGCGCGACACGATCCACGCGAATCACTCCTGCTGTCGTAGTTGCGGGGCGCACAGCCGGGTGCGGGCGGCTGCGTCTCCTCCATCGAATCTACCTGCGGGCACCGACAGCGCTTGCTGTCGGGGGCCGTCAGGCGGAGGGGCCGGTGTCGTCGGCGCCGGCCGTGGGGGGCGTGTCGGCCTCGGGTTCCGCGATGACGGGGGAGGCGTGGTGGGACCAGATCCGCCACCCTTCGGGGGTGCGGCGGAAGGCGTTGGTGGCGACGACGAGCTGGCCGACG
Source organism: Streptomyces sp. NPDC058955 (assembly GCF_042741435.1). Lineage (NCBI taxonomy): Bacteria > Bacillati > Actinomycetota > Actinomycetes > Kitasatosporales > Streptomycetaceae > Streptomyces > Streptomyces sp. NPDC058955. The sequence goes on from NZ_JBHYKM010000123.1 coordinate 1,840, forward strand.
AGGGGGCCGAGCTCGGCGCCGTCCTCGGCCGGGCCGCCGCTGAGGATGTTCTCGGTGCAGGTGACGAGGGCGGTGTCGCCGGAGAGGGAGACGCGGACGTCGGTGAGGAAGAACTGGATGTAGTCGGTGTGCGCCATGATCAGCGCGTACGAGCGGAGCACCTCTCCGCGGCCGGTGAGGACGGGCCAGCCGGGGTGGACGCAGGAGATGTCGGTGGCGCCGTCGTCGAGCCAGAGGTCTTCGAGCCGGTCGAAGTCGCCCTCCTCCATCGCCGTGTAGAAGGCGGTGTTGGCGGCCTCGACGGCGGCCCGGTCGGCGGCGCGCCCGGCCTCCCGCCCGCCGGTCACCGGGCTCCTTCGACGGCGCGGGCGACGCGGACGGCGTCGGCGCTGGCCCGGACCTCGTGGACGCGGACGGCCCAGGCGCCCGCGTGGGCGGCGAGGGCGGAGACGGCGGCGGTGGCGGCGTCGCGCTCGCGGGCGGGCGGCGGGGTGGCGCCGGGTTCGCGGGTGAGGACGTGGCCGAGGAACCGCTTGCGGGAGGCGGCGACGAGGAGGGGGCGGCCCAGGGCGCGCAGCTCGGGGAGGTGGGCGACGAGGGCGAGGTCGTGCGGGGCGAGCTTGGCGAAGCCGAGGCCGGGGTCGATGACGATCCGCTCGGGGGCGATGCCGCCGTCGACGACCGCCTCCATCCGGGTGCGGAGCTCGGTGACGACCTCGGTGACGACGTCGTCGTAGACGGCGAGGCTGTTCATGTTCTCGCTGAAGCCGCGCCAGTGCATGACGACGAAGGGGACCTCGGCGGCGGCGACGGCGGGGACCATGCCGGGGTCGGCGAGGCCGCCGCTGACGTCGTTGACGAGCGAGGCGCCGGCCGCGACGGCGGCGGCGGCGACGGAGGCCCGCATGGTGTCGACGGAGACGGTGACGCCCTCGGCGGCGAGGCCGCGGACGACGGGGACGACCCGGCGCAGCTCCTCGTCCTCGTCGACGCGGGTGGCGCCGGGCCGGGTGGACTCGCCGCCGACGTCGACGAGGTCGGCGCCCTCGGCGACGAGGTCGAGGCCGTGCTTGACGGCGGCCGTGGTGTCGAACCAGCGGCCGCCGTCGGAGAAGGAGTCCGGGGTCACGTTGACCACGCCCATGACCGCGCAGCGGTCCCACTCGGGGAGGCCGAGGGGGGCGCCCCGGTCGATCGTCGTACTCATACGACCAGCGTAGGGCCCGCCGGGGTGAGGGGCGGTTTCAGGCCGCGCTGGCCTCGTGTTCGCGGCTGGTGCGCGGGGGGACGACGTGGGCGCAGGGGCGGGGGGCCCTGGTGGGTCGGCGGCGGGCGAAGGGGCGGGGGAGGGCGAGGGTGAGGAAGCCTTCGGCCTGCATGGCGGCGAGGCCGATGCGGGGGAGGTCGCGGCCGGCGCGGTAGACGACGAAGCGGGGCTCCCAGCGTGGCTGGAACTTGGCGTTGAACTTGTAGAGCGACTCGATCTGGAACCAGCGGGAGAGGAAGAGGAGCAGGCCGCGCCAGAGGCGGAGGACGGGGCCGGCGCCGATCCGTTCGCCGCGGGCGAGGGTGGAGCGGAACATGGCGAAGTTGAGGGAGACGCGCCGGATGCCGAGGGCGGGGGCGGCCTGGAGGGCGGCGACGATGAGGAGTTCGTTCATGCCGGGGTCGGCGGAGCGGTCGCGGCGCATGAGCTCCAGGGACATGCCGTCGGGGCCCCAGGGCACGAAGTGGATCATGGCCTTGAGGTCGCCGTAGGGGCCGTCGGGGTCGCCGTCCGGGTCGGTGAGGTGGGCGGTCGCTATGACGGCGTCGCCGTCGCCGGGGGCGCCGATGCGGCCGAGCGCCATGGAGAAGCCGCGTTCGGTGTCGGTGCCGCGCCAGTCGGCGGCGGCCCGGCGGACGAGGGCGAGTTCGGTGGCGTCGAGGTCGCGGACGCGGCGCACGCGCGTGGTGTAGCCGTTGCGTTCGATCCGCTTGACCATCTGGCGGACGTTGCGCATGGCGCGGCCGGAGAGGGAGAAGGCGTCGACGTCGATGACGGCCTCGTCGCCGAGTTCGAGGGCGTCGAGTCCGGTCTCGCGGGTCCAGACCTGGCCGCCGGTCTCGGAGCAGCCCATGACGGCGGGGGTCCAGGAGTGGGCGCGGGCCTCGTCCATGAAGCGTTCGATGGCGCCGGGCCACGCTTCGACGTCGCCGATGGGGTCGCCGCTGGCGAGCATGACGCCGGAGACGACGCGGTAGCAGACGGCGGCCTTGCCGCTGGGGGAGAAGACGACGCCCTTGTCGTGGCGGAGGGCGAAGTGGCCGAGCGAGTCGCGGCCGCCGTGCCGGTCGAGGAGGGCGCGCAGGGCGGTCTCGTCCTCGTCGGTGAGGCGGGCGGCGGGGTGTTCGGGGCGGAGCGCGAGGTAGAGCGTGGTGAGGGCGGTGAGCATGCCGAGGGCGCCGAGGGAGTAGCCGACGGTCCAGTCGACGCCGTGGGTGTAGGCGACGGGGCCCTCGACGCCGAGGAGTCCGAGGAGGACGTGTTCGAGGCGGTCGGTGAGGCTGGGGTCGCCGACGACCCGGCGGGGGTGGGCGCTGACGACGACGAGGCCGAGGGCGAGCGAGCCGGCGCCCATGACGACGAAGTTGGCGAGGGCCCGCCAGCGGCTGCGGGGGTCGGGGAGGGCGGCGAACTGGTCGCGGTGGTGCAGCAGCAGGGCGAGCAGGGCGAGCGAGAACACCGAGCCGAGGACCGAGTGGCGCCAGACGAACTGGGCGACGGCGCCGAGGGGGAGGAGCAGCACGACGGCCCGCCAGGCGCGGCGCTTGTGCCGCTTGAGGCCGTGGGCGAGGAGGAGCAGCAGGACGCCGGCGCTCAGCGAGACGGCGGCGGAGAGCGGCCCGAGGGTGCCGGGGAGGACCTCGGCGAGGGCGTGGACCCGGCTGGCGCGGAACCGGGGGAAGACCCCGGCGGCGATGTCGACGAGTCCGATCAGGGTGCAGGCCGTACCGACGAGGGAGGGGACCTTCTCGGGGGCCGGGCCGCTCAGAAATCGGCGGACCCGAACCGGAACCGATGATGTTTTGTCCCCATCTACCGTGACAGACATCGCTTCCCGCTCTTCCCGTTCTTCTGTGGTCTTTTTCCGGCCCTGTTCGGGGCTCCCCTTAGGACGGGGCTGCGCGGGGGCGGGTTCATTCGGGCACAGGAAATTCTCAGGAAGTCGTCGGGACGTCCGGGAAGTCGTACGCAGGAAGGTTCGGACGTCTGATGGGTCTCACCAGCGGCAAAGCCCTCGTCACGGCGGTGGCGGTGGCCGTCGCGCTCTTCTCGGTCACGGTGGTGCTGTGGCCCCGGCTGGCCCGGCGGGGGTGGCGGCCGGTCTGCGGCAGGGTGGGGCTGTTGCTGGCGACGCAGCTCGCGCTGTTCGCGGCCGTGGGCCTCGCGGCGAACCGTTCCTTCCTCTTCTACGGCTCCTGGGCGGACCTGTTCGGCCAGGAGCAGGAGATGGGGGTGGTCGTCGACCACGGCGCCGCCTCGAAGGACGTACGGGTGGTGGGGACGCGCGCCCTGGACGTGCCGGGCGGCGCGCGGCCGTCGGTGGGCGGGCAGATCCAGCAGGTGGTGGTCCGGGGCGACCGGTCGGGGATCACCTCGCCGGCCTTCGTCTACCTGCCGCCGGAGTACTTCCAGGAGCGGTACGCGAAGCGGTCGTTCCCGGCGGCGGTGGTCCTGACGGGGTATCCGGGGACCGCGGAGAACCTGATCAAGGGGCTGAAGTACCCGCGGACGGCCTACCTCCAGGCGCAGGAGGGGAAGATGCAGCCGATGGTCCTGGTGATGCTGCGGCCGACGGTGGCGCCGCCCCGGGACACCGAGTGCGTGGACGTGCCGGGCGGGCCGCAGACGGAGACCTTCTTCGCCGAGGACCTGCCGAGGGCGGTCTCGGCGGCGTACCGGGTGGGGTCGAAGCCGCGGAACTGGGGGTTCATGGGGAACTCGACGGGTGGCTACTGCGCGCTGAAGATCGCGCTGAACCACCCGGACCGGTTCGTGGCCGGCGCGGGCTTCTCGGCGTACTACAAGGCCGCGGAGGACGTGACGACGGGCGACCTCTTCCACGGCGACCAGGGGCTGCGGCAGCGGGCCGACCTGCTGTGGAGCCTGGACCACCGGCCGCAGCCGGAGTCCTCGTTCCTGGTGACGACGTCGAGGACGGGCGAGGGGAACCTGAAGGGGACCCAGGAGTTCATCCGCAAGGTGAGGAGCCCGGCGCACGTCTCCTCGATCACCCTGGAGAGCGGCGGGCACAACTTCACCACCTGGAACCGGGAGATCCCGCCCGGCCTGGTGTGGATGAGCGGGAAGCTCCGGGCGGACTGACCGCTACGCGGCGGCCCGCCGCAGCGCCCGGTGCACCCCCGCGGGGGTGAGGGTGCCGAGCGGCCGCCCGTCCGCGTCGGTGACGGTCAGCCGGCCGGAGTCGTCCTGGAGGAGCAGCGCGAGCGCGTCCTTGAGGGTGGCCCCGAGCGGGACGCCCGGGGGTACGGGGGCGGGGGCGCCGTCCGTACGCGCGCGCGTGCCGGGGGCCTTGGCGGGGGCGTCCGGCAGCGGGTCGAGGTCGTCGGCCGTGACGGGGGTGACCGCCAGCCGCTTGAGGGCGCGGTCGCCGCCGACGAAGTCGGCCACGTACGGGGTGGCGGGGGAGGCGAGCACGGTGGCGGGGGTGTCGAACTGCTCGATGCGGCCCTGGCCGTAGACGGCCATGCGGTCGCCCATCCGGACGGCCTCCTCGATGTCGTGGGTGACGAGGAGGACGGTCTTGCGGACGGTGGCCTGGAGGGCGAGGAACTCGTTCTGGAGCCGCTCGCGGACGACCGGGTCGACGGCGCCGAAGGGCTCGTCCATGAGGAGGACCGGCGGGTCGGCGGCGAGCGCGCGGGCCACGCCGACGCGCTGGCGCTGTCCGCCGGAGAGCTGCGCCGGGTAGCGGGGGCCGTGCACGGCGGGGTCGAGGCCGACGAGTTCGAGGAGTTCGGCGGCACGCGCGCGTGCGGCGGCCTTCTTCCAGCCGAGCAGGGCGGGGACGGTCGCGGTGTTGTCGAGGACCGTGCGGTGCGGGAAGAGCCCGACCTGCTGGATGACGTAGCCGATCTTGCGGCGCAGGGCGACCGGGTCCACCCCGGCGACGTCCCGGCCGTCGACGAGGACGCGGCCGCCGGTCGGTTCGACCAGCCGGTTCACCATCATCATCGTGGTCGTCTTGCCGCAGCCCGAGGGGCCGACGAGCGTGACGAGCTCACCCTCGGCGACCTCGAAGGAGAGGTCGTCGACCGCGGTGGTGCCGTCCGGATAGCGCTTGGTCACCTGTTCGAACCGGATCATGGGCCCATTCTGGCCCCTCGTCACCCGGCGGGTGTGAAGGCGGTGTTGCGGGGAGGTGGCGGATCGGCGGCGCGGGCTCCGGATCGGCCCCGGTTGTCGGTGGCGGCGGCTAGGGTCGCCATACACACGTTCTAACGGCGGCGACCTGGGGGGAGGTCCGGATGAGCTCGCCGAACTGCCTGGTCGCCAACGACTGGATCTGCGGCGAGTATCTGCGCACCCGTCGCGAGGAGCTGACCGACGCCCTGGTCCAGCACATCGGCATCACCGCCGCCTCGGTGGCGATCGCACTGCTCGTCGCCGTGCCGCTGGCCCTCCTCGTCCGGGCCCGGCCCCGGCTGGCCGCCCCGGTCCTCGGGCTGACGACCCTGCTCTACACGGTGCCGTCGCTCGCCATGTTCTCGCTGCTGCTGCCCGTCTTCGGACTCTCCTCCGCGCTCGTCGTCACCGGCCTGGTGCTGTACGCGCTGACGATCCTGGTGCGCAACACGCTGGCCGGCCTCGAAGCCGTCCCGGCGGAGACCCGGGAGGCCGCCCGCGGCCTCGGCTTCGGGCCCTGGCGGCTGCTCTGGCAGGTCGAACTGCCCCTCGCGCTGCCCGTCCTGATGGCCGGCGTCCGGATGGCCACCGTCTCCACGATCGCGCTCACCACCATCGGCTCGGTCGTCGGCCGCGGCGGCCTCGGCAATCTCATCGAGGACGCGCTGCCCACCTTCTTCAAGGCGCAGGTGCTCGCCGCCTCCGTGCTGTGCGTGCTGCTCGCCGTCACCGCCGACCTGCTGCTCCTGGGCGTCCAGCGGCTGCTCACGCCCTGGTCGCGGGCCCAGGGCGCGCCGGGGGGTGGGTGAGGTGGGGGTCGTGACGGACGCGTGGGCCTGGCTCACCACCGGTGCGCACTGGACCGGCGAGGAGGGCGTCGCCGCGCGCCTCGCCGAGCACGCGTACGTGAGCGTGCTGGCGCTGCTGATCGCCGGCGCGGTCGCGCTGCCGCTCGGGCTGTGGCTCGGCCATGTGGGGCGCGGCGGCGCGCTGGCGGTCAACGTGTCGAACGTGGGGCGGGCGGTCCCGGTCTTCGCCGTCCTCGCCCTCTTCATGGTCTCCCCGCTGCGGAACGCGGGCTATGTGCCGACCGTGACGGCCCTGGTCCTCTTCGCGATACCGCCGCTGCTGACCAACGCGTACGTGGGCGTGCGCGAGGTCGACCGGGCGGCGGTCCGCGCGGCCCGGGGCATGGGGATGACGGGCGGCCAGGTCTTCCGCCGGGTCGAACTGCCGCTGGCCGCACCGGTGGTGATGACCGGGATCCGGTCCGCCGCCGTGCAGGTGGTCGCCACCGCGACGATCGCGGCCATGGTCGGCCAGGGCGGCCTCGGCCGGATCATCACGGCCGGCTTCGCGCTCTACGACACCGCCCAGGTGGTCGCGGGCGCCGTCCTGGTGGCGCTGCTGGCGCTGGTGGTGGAAGGCCTGCTGATCGGCGTGGACCGGCTCCTCGTACCCCGCCCGCCCCGCCCGCCCCGGACATGACGTACTTCAGGACACCGAGAGCGAAGGACTGAACCCGTGAACAGGATCTCGCGCGCCACCGGCGCGCTGCTGGGCGCCGCCGCGCTGGCCGTCTCGCTCGCCGCGTGCGGCGGCGACAGCCTGGAGCAGGGCAAGGAGAAGACGTCCGGGGGCTCCGGCGGCGCCAAGGGCTCGCTGGTGGTGGGCGCGGCCGCGTTCACCGAGTCGAAGGTGCTCGCCGAGCTGTACGCGCAGCTGCTGCGCGAGGAGGGCTACACGGTCTCGGTCACCACCGTGAAGAACCGGGAGCTGTACGAGCCCGCCCTGGAGAAGGGCGAGATCGACGTCGTACCGGAATACGCGGCGACGCTCGCGGAATTCCTCAACGCCAAGACGAACGGCCCCAAGGCGCCCGAGGAGAAGCCGGTCGCCTCCGGTGACGTGAAGGCCACCGTGGCGGCGCTGCGGAAGCTCGCGGAACCGCGCGGACTGAAGGTCCTGGAAGCCGGGGAGGCCGTCGACCAGAACGCCTTCGCGGTGTCGAAGGAATTCGCGGAGAAGAACAGCCTGAAGACCCTTTCCGATCTCGGCGCGGCGAAGATCCGGGTGAAGATCGCGGCGGGCGACGAATGCGCGGTCCGCCCCTTCTGCGCCCCGGGTCTGAAGAAGACCTACGGGATCGACGTCGCCGGCATCGACCCCAAGGGCGTCGGCACCCCGCAGGCCAAGCAGGCCGTCAAGGACGGTGTGGACCAGCTGGTCCTGACCACCACCACGGACGCCACCGTGGACGGCTTCGGCCTGGTCTTCCTGGCGGACGACAAGCACCTGCAGAACGCGGACAACGTGCTGCCGGTGGTGAACGCGAAGGAGGCCGGGGCGCCCGAGGTCACCACCGCCCTCGACAAGATCACCAAGGTGCTGACCACAGCGGATCTCGCCGAACTCAACCGCAAGGTCGACGCCGAGCGGGCCAAGCCGGAGGACGTCGCCGCCGCCTATCTCAAGGAGAAGGGGCTGGTCGGCAAGTAGTCGCCGGAGAGGGGAAGTCGGCCCGAAGCGGAAGCGGAACGCGGTCTCTCCGATTCCGTTGTCGAGAAGTGGCCAAGAGATTGCCGGGCCGACCCCCCACACCGTGCCTACGCACGGTAAATTTCAGGCCATGCCACGTGGACGCCACCGCCATTCCCCGCCTCTGCACAAGCTGATGCCGCCTTCCGCGGTCGCCGGCGCCGCGGTCGTCTGCGCCGCGGCGGCCTGGATCCCCGGGGAACTCGTGGTCGTACGGCTGCTCGCGACGGCCGCGGCCGTCGCCGCCGTCACCGGTGCCGTCCTCATGCGCGGCTGGGACCGCAGCGCCGGCCGCCAGGTCGCCGAGCTGACCCGGGCCCGCACCGCCGACCAGTGGAAGGCCGAGGAGCGCCTCGCCGAACTGGAGGCGGACCTGGAGGAGTCCCGCGCCCTGCGCATCCGCCTGGACGCCAAGCTCCGCGCCAAGCGGGTCGAACTGGCCGGGCTGCGCGGCGAGCACGCCGACCTGCTGCGCCGCTACGCCACCGCGGAGACCGAGCGCGCCAGCGCCCTGGAGGGCCGGCGCGTCCTGGCCCAGGCCAACGCCGAGGCCCCCAAGGAGCTGCCCGCCGCCGGTTCGACGCCCACCCCGGAGGCGTACCGCCGCGCCGCCGAGGCCCTGCGCGACCTGCCCCGCAACGCCGCCGCCCAGCGGGCCCGGCGCACCGCGGAGGCGGCCCGCGCCCGGGACCTCGCCGAGCGCGCCGCCCAGACGGAGGAGCCGCGCGGCCGGCACGCCGCCGCCGGCGAGCAGCACGCCCGCCCGGCCGGCCAGGAGGCCCCCGCGGCCCTCGCCCCGGCCGCGGCCCCCGCGAAGGCCCTGCCCCCGGCGGCTTCGGCCCAGGACCGGACCCCGGCGATCCAGGCGGCCAGTGCGATCGTCCCGTACGCGGCCCGCAAGCCCGTCCAGCGCACCGAGGGCGGCTTCGACTTCTTCGGCACCCAGAGCGGCACGCAGAACGGCTCCCACAAGGCCGCCATCGAGGCCGTCCAGGACACCGACCTCGCCGACGTGGTGGGCGAGGAGGTCCTGGAGGAGGTCCGCGCGGCCGCCCTCCCGCAGGCCCCCGCGCTGACCCCGGTCCCGGCCTCCGCCGCCGTGGAGCGGCCCGCGGAGCGCGCGGGCGAGGCGCCCGCCGACGACGAGCCCGTCGTGGTCCGCCCCTCCGCCGCCGGCCCGATCGGCCAGGTCATCGACCTGACCGCGCACGACGAGACCGAGCAGCTCGACCTCGTCGAGCTGCGCGGCGCGGTCAACCAGTGACCCACCGCCTCGGCCTCCTCCTCCCGGAGGAGGCACGGGAGCGCCGCGACGAGCTGATCGCCCTGTGCGCCCAGGCGTTCGCCGGCGCCCCCTGGCACGACACGCCGCTCGGCGCGGTACGGACCGTGGACCGCCTCCTGGACTCCGCCGCCGGCCGCCCCGACTTCCACGCGGCGGCCGCCCTCGGCCCCGACGGCGAACTCCTCGGCATCGCCGCCGGCTGGACCGACACGGCCCTCTCCGGCGCGGGCCCCGCCTTCGAGCTCGCCGAGCTCGTCGTCGCCCCCGCGCACCAGGGCCGCGGCCTCGGCCGGTCCCTCCACGACGCCCTGCTGGTGGTCGCCGAGGCCGGGCCCGCGCTGCTGATGACCCTCGACGTGCCGGAGCTGACGGACCGGTACGCGCGCTGGGGCTGGACGGTCGTCGACCGCCGCCGCCCCGGCCGGGAGACCCGGGACCACGTGGTGATGAGCCGCCCCTGAGCGCGGCCCCGCGACCCGGCGGCCCCGCGGCCCGGCGGCTCGGCTCCCTACTTGTCGATGTCGCCGACGACGAAGAAGAACGACCCCAGGATCGCCACCATGTCCGCGACCAGCGTCCCCGGCAGCAGCTCCACCAGCGCCTGGATGTTGTTGTACGAGGCCGAGCGCAGCTTCAGCCGGTACGGGGTCTTCTCGCCCTTCGACACCAGGTAGTAGCCGTTCAGCCCGAGCGGGTTCTCCGTCCAGGCGTACGTGTGCCCCTCCGGCGCCTTCAGCACCTTCGGCAGCCGCTGGTTGACCGGCCCCCGCGGCAGCTCCGCCAGCCGGTCGAGGCAGGCGTCCGCCAGCTCCAGGGAGTTGTGCGTCTGGTCGAGCAGGCACTCGAAGCGGGCCAGGCAGTCGCCCTCCTCGCGGACCACCACCCGCAGGGTGTCCTGGAGCTCCCCGTACGCCAGGTACGGCTCGTCGCGCCGCAGGTCGAAGTCGACGCCGGAGGCGCGGGCGATCGGCCCGGACACCCCGAAGGCGTGCACCGTCTCCTGGGCCAGGACACCGACCCCGCGCGTGCGGGCCCGGAAGATCTCGTTGCCGAGGACCAGCCGGTCGTACACGTCCATCCGCGACCGCACGTCCGCGACCGCCTGCCGGGCCCGGCCGAGCCAGCCGGCCGGCAGGTCCTCCTTGAGGCCGCCGACCCGGTTGAACATGTAGTGCATCCGGCCGCCGGAGACCTCCTCCATCACCGTCTGGAGCTCCTCGCGCTCCCGGAAGGCGTGGAAGACGGGGGTGATGCCGCCCAGCTCCAGCGGGTACGACCCCAGGAACATCAGGTGGTTGAGGACCCGGTTCAGCTCCGCGAGCAGGGTCCGCAGCCACACGGCCCGCTCCGGCACCTCCATGCCGAGCATCCGCTCGACGCCCATCACCACACCGAGCTCGTTGGAGAACGCCGACAGCCAGTCGTGCCGGTTGGCCAGCATGACGATCTGGCGGTAGTCCCGCGCCTCGAAGAGCTTCTCGGCGCCCCGGTGCATATAGCCCACGACCGGCTCCGCGTGCCGGATCACCTCGCCGTCGAGCACGAGCCGCAGCCGGAGCACGCCGTGCGTGGAGGGGTGCTGCGGGCCGATGTTCAGCACCATGTCGGTGCTCTCCGCCGCGCCGCCGATGCCGACCGTGGTCTCCGTCATGCCGGACAGTATCCCCCGCCGCGCGGCCCGCCGACGGGCCAGGGCCCGGCCTGTGGACAACCCGCCGGCCGTCCTCCACACCTGTGGACGACGCGCCTTCCGAGCCGCCACCGCCGGACCGCGTCAGACCCGCTGGCTCAGCCACAGGAAGTCGCCCAGACCGCCGCGCGCGGTCAGCTCGGCCGCCTCCCCCGCGGCGGACAGCGCCCGCACGTACGCCACCGGGTCGGTCGAGGCGAGCGCCAGCGGCGGCCGGCCGCCGCAGACCCCGAGCCCGCGCAGCGCCTCCCGCTGGGTCGTCAGCTCCGCCGGCACGCGCGCGTGGACCGCCGCCGCGCAGGCGTCCAGGGCCACGTGCGCCGTGAGGTCGCCGGTGCCGTCCGGGACCGGCGCCACCTCGCGGCCCGCCCGGAAGCCGGTCAGCGTCCCGAAGGGCGGCCGGGAGTCCCGTACGTGCCCGTAGTCCACGGCCACCGCCAGGCCCGCCGCCAGCGAGCCGACCGCCGCCGCCCACGCCTCGTCCCGGGGCCGGCCGATCTCGGCCCGCTCGCCCGGCGCGGACAGCGGCCACCAGCGGGCCAGCCACTCCGCGTCCGGACCCGTCACCGGCGCGCCCGGCCGCTCCGTGCCGTCGGCGCGGACCTCCACGTACCGGACCGTGCCGTCCTCGCCGACCTCGGCGACGTCCACCGGCACGTTGTCCAGCCACTCGTTCGCGAACAGGAGCCCGCGCACCCCCTCCGGCGGCCGGCCGGTCCACTCCACCCGGGGGTCGAGCCCGTCCGGTCGGGCGGCCCGCTCCACCGCGTACGCCCGCACCCGCAGCCCCGCCGGGACCGCCGCCAGCACCCCCGTCACCAGCTCGCCCCGGCCCGCGCCCATGTCCACCAGGGCGACCTCGTCGGTCCCCAGCTCCTCCGCCGTCGCGACGAGCAGCCGGGCCACCGCCCCGGCGAAGAGCGGCGAGGCGTGCACCGAGGTGCGGAAGTGGCCCGCGGGGCCCTCCGGGCGCAGGAAGAAGCCCCCGGGGCCGTACAGCGCCCGCTCCGCCGCCTCCCGCCAGCCCCGCCACTCCCGCCCGCCGTCCGCCGGCAGGCCCGTCCCGTCCGTCACCTCATCCGTCACGCGCCCCAGTCTCCACCCCGGGGTGTACGGGTCCCGCCGCAAGGATCGACCGCACGGTTGATCCCCCGCCCGCACACGTTCCCTACTCTGGGTTACGTGCAGCGCCTCTACGACTTCATCCGCAGTCACCCGACGGGCGTCGACGTCTTCTGGGCCGTCGTCCTCCTCGGGATGTCCGCGCTGTGGATCGGGTCGGTCGTCCCGCCCGTCGACCACCCCGCCGGCTACGCGGTGGTCGCCACGCTCTTCTCCCTGGTCGTCGCCCTGCGGCGGAGGGCGCCCGAGCGGATGCTCGTCCTGGCCGTCGCCCTCGGCGTCGTCCAGCTGGTCCTCGACATCGAGACCTTCATGGCGGACTTCGCCATGCTCGTCATCATCTTCACCGTCGCCGCCCACGACGGCCCCCGCTGGGCCTCCCGGCTCGCCCTCGTCGGCGGACTCTTCGCGGCCCCGCTCTCCCAGCTGCGCTGGCCGCTGGAGGAGACCGTCTCGGTGCCCGCCCGGGTCTTCTTCACGGTGATCATGGCCGTGCCGTTCGCCCTCGCCTGGGTCCTCGGCGACTCCCTCCGCACCCGCCGCGCCTACTTCGCGCAGCTGGAGGAGAAGGCCGCCCGGCTGGAGAAGGAGCGGGAGGCGCAGGCCAAGGTCGCGGTCGCCGCCGAGCGGGCCCGGATCGCCCGCGAACTCCACGACGTCGTCGCCCACAACGTCTCGGTGATGGTGGTGCAGGCCGACGGCGCCGCCTACGTCATGGACTCCTCCCCGGAGACCGCCAAGCAGGCCCTGGAGACCATCTCCACCACCGGCCGGCAGGCGCTCGCCGAGATGCGCCGGCTGCTCGGCATCCTGCGCACCGGCGAGCACCGGGAGGCGGGGGAGTACGTGCCGCAGCCCGACGTGGAGCAGATCGAGGAGCTCGTCGAGCAGGTCAGGGGCGCCGGCCTGACCGTCGACCTCACCGTCGAGGGCACCCCGCGCGCGCTGCCCACCGGCGTCGGCCTGACCGCCTACCGGATCGTCCAGGAAGCCCTCACCAACACCCGCAAGCACGGCGGCCCCGACGCCGGCGCCAGCGTCCGGCTCGTCTACTTCGACGACGGCCTCGGCCTGCTCGTCGAGGACGACGGCCGGGGCGCCCCCCAGGAGATGTACGAGGACGGCGGCGCCGACGGCGCCGGCCACGGCCTCATCGGCATGCGGGAACGGGTCGGCATGGTGGGCGGCACCCTGGACGCGGGCCCGCGCCCGGGCGGCGGTTTCCGGATCAGCGCCCTGCTGCCGCTCAAGCCCGCACACTGAGAGCCCGAGCCCGTCCCCACCCACCGAAGGAACCGCATGTCCATCCGCGTGATGCTCGTCGACGACCAGGTGCTCCTGCGCACCGGTTTCCGCATGGTGCTGGCCGCCCAGCCGGACATGGAGGTCGTGGCGGAGGCGGGCGACGGGGCGGAGGCCCTGGAGGTGCTGCGGGCCACCAAGGTCGACGTGGTCCTCATGGACGTCCGGATGCCGCGCCTCGACGGGGTGGAGGCGACCCGCCGGATCTGCGCCGTCCCCGACGCGCCGAAGGTGCTCATCCTGACCACCTTCGACCTCGACGAGTACGCCTTCTCCGGCCTGAAGGCGGGCGCGAGCGGCTTCATGCTGAAGGACGTGCCCCCCGCCGAGCTGCTCGGCGCGATCCGCTCGGTGCACAGCGGCGACGCCGTGGTCGCCCCCTCGACCACCCGCCGCCTCCTCGACCGCTTCTCCCCGATGCTGCCGTCCTCCGGCCGCGAGCCCGAGCACCGCGAGGTGGAGAAGCTGACCGAGCGCGAGCGCGAGGTCATGCTCCTCGTCGCCCAGGGCCTGTCCAACGGCGAGATCGCCGCCCGGCTGGTCCTCTCCGAGGCGACGGTCAAGACCCATGTGGGCCGCATCCTCACCAAGCTGGGCCTGCGCGACCGCGTCCAGGTCGTCGTCCTCGCGTACGAGACGGGCCTGGTCCGCGCGGGCGGCGGCGCCAAGGGCTGAGCGTCCGGCGGCTCAGCGCAGCACCGACTCCAGGAAGTCGCTGCCCAGACGGGCGACGACCGAGAAGTCGAGCTGGTGCAGGACGTAACGGCCCCGGCGGCGGGTGGTCAGCAGCCCCGCCTTGCGCAGGACGGCGAGGTGGCGGGAGACCTCGGGGGCGGTGATGCCGTACGCGTCGGCCAGCTCGCTCGTCGAGTACGGGCCGCGCGCCAGGCTGCGGCACATCCGCATCCGCACCGGGTGGGCGAGCGCCTCCAGCCGGAGCCGCACCGTCTCCACGGTCTCCAGGCCGCCGACCTCGCGGCTCGCCGCCGGGTACATGATCACCGGCTGCCAGCCGGGCGAGTACAGGGCGATGAGGTGCGGCCGGCCGAAGGCGCTCGGCACCAGGGTCAGGGCCCCGGCCCGGGCGTCCGCGCGGGCCTCCATCAGCTTGTCGACCACGATCCGGGTGCCGTCCCCGTCCTCCTCCAGGGTCAGCGCCCGCGAGGCGTCCGCCAGCGCCTCGGCCAGCCCCTTGTGGCGCATCAGCTCCGTCTTGTGTCGGGCGTCGGCGGCCAGCTGCACCCGGAGCCGCCGCCAGGCGTCGGCGAAGAACGCCTCGTCGCAGTCCTCCAGGAGCCGCCGGATCCACGCGCGCGTGGCGGTGGGCGCGGCGATCATCCGCTCCGCGAAGGCGGCCTGGCGCGGGCCGCGCGCGGCGGCCAGGTCCAGGGCCCGCCGCGCGGACCGCTCGTCGACCAGCGGCGACGGGATGCCGCCCCGGGCGTAGAGCGGGCTGCACGAGATCTCCAGGGCGGCGCCGACGAACGTCTCGTCGTCCAGCCGGTCCAGGTCGTCGAGCTCCTCGGCCAGGGTCTCCCGGGGCCGCGCGGGCAGCAGGAAGTCGGAGCGCGTCGACCGCCACATGAAGTCGGCCTCCAGGAGCCGGTCCGCGAGGCCCGGTTCGAGCGCGGCGGCGGTCGCCGTCGCCCACGCGTGGTGGCCGGGATGGTGGCCGGGCTCCGCCAGGACGTGGACGGCGTTGCCCAGCTCGGCCAGCGGCGAGGGGCAGAAGACGATCCGCTCGGCCGGCACTCCGGTGATGTCGATGGTCACGCTCACGCCCCCATGGTGCGGGACGCACCCGGGAGCCCGTCGCGGGGGGGGGGGGGGGGGGCCCGCGCGCGCCCGCCGGGGCGCGCCCCCCCCCCGGCCCCC
>NZ_JBHYKM010000123.1:17071-22535 GCF_042741435.1 Streptomyces sp. NPDC058955
ATTCCGTGGCACACGCACCCCCCCCCCGTGTGCGGGACTCCCCTGGGCGCCCGCCGCCCTGTTTTACTACGCCCGTAAATGGACGCGCGGGGCAGGCCCGCGCGGCCCCAGGGTGAGTCCATGGACGCGCTGCAGCAGCACCTCTTCGACAGCTACCGGGCCGCGCGGCACGGCGAGCCCCCGCCGCCCGCCCCCGGCACCCACGACCTGGCCGTGCTGCGCGGGCTGCGCGAGCACCGCCGCTTCGAGCGGGTGGTGGCCGGCCGGCCCGCGACCGGCCGCCTCCGCGCGGCCCTGGCCCGGGCCGCGGCACTCCTCGGCCGCCGCTGAGAGCCGCCGCCACCGGGCCGCGTCCCGTCGCCGGGGGCGCCGCCCAGGAGCCCCGCCGCGGCGCCGCCGGGGCGGGTTCAGTCGCGGACGAGCGCCAGGAAGTCCCGTACGGCCTTCCCGACGTCCTCGGCCGTCCACTCCAGGCCCGCCCCGGCCACCGTCACCTCCGTGTACGCGGTCCCCGGCGGGCCGCCCGCGCCCGGCGCGAACCAGCGGCGGAAGAGACAGACCCCGGTCCGCTCGGTCAGCGCGAGCGCCGCCGCCGTCAGGACGTCCGGCTCGTACGGCAGCCACACCTGGAACTGGTGGGTGTGCGGCACCTCCGGACCGATCCGGAACCAGCCCGGACCGCCCTCCTCCGCCAGCGCCTCGCGCAGCGCCCCGGCCACCACGCGCGCGTGGGCCACGTACGAGGGCAGCCGGGGCAGCTCGACGTCCAGGCCGCGCAGCGCCGCGAGCGCCGTCGGGTACTGCTGGAAGACCAGGCCCCCGTACCGGTGGAGCCACACGCGTGCCTCCGCCACCAGCTCCTCGGGCCCGGCCAGCACCGCCCCGGACATCCCGCCGAGGGACTTGTAGAACGACACGTACACGCTGTCCGCGAGCTCGGCGATCTCCGCGAGCGGACGCCCGAAGTGCGTCGGGCACTCCCACAGCCGGGCGCCGTCGAAGTGGACCACCGCGTCCCGCTCCCTGGCCGCCTCCACGGTCGCGGTCAGCTCCTCCCAGGACGGCAGCACGAAGCCCGCGTCCCGCAGCGGCAGCTCCAGCATCAGCGTCCCGAAGGGCTCCGGGTGGTCCCGCACCTCCTCGGCCGTCGGCAGCCGGGGCGCGTCCGTCGGGTGGACCGTCCGCAGCCCCGACACGGTCCCGAAGGCGTCGTCCTCGTGCAGCTCGGGGTGGGCGAGCGGGTGGAGCGCGACGACCGGGCTGCCGGTGCGCCCGGCCCAGCAGCGCAGCGCCACCTGCTGGGCCATGGTGCCGGTCGGGAAGAAGACGGCGGCCTCCATCCCCAGCTCCTCGGCGACCCGCCCCTCCAGGACCTCCACGAGCCCGTCGCCGTAGATGTCGGGCATGGCGTCCGCCAGGCCCGCCGCGTCCGTCCAGTCGGCCAGCTCGCGCAGCCGCCCGCCGACCGTGCCGTCCACGGACGGGGACCACAGCGAGCGCGCGGCCCCGCCCCACACCTGGGCCCGGTACCGGCGGGCCGCGGCCTCGTCGGGAGCCTCCGTGGCAGCCCCGCCGGACGCCCCTCCGGTCACCTCTCCGGGCGTCCCCGGTGGCAGCTGATCCATATCCATGGAGAGATCATCACACCGCCACCCGCACCCCCGCCCGTGGGTTTCGGGCGGCCGGGAGGAGGGACGAAACGCTGGCGTAGCATGGCCAGAAATCGTCCGGTACCCGCCGAGGACTGGAACGGAAGGCCCGTACCACCGTGAACGCACCAGCAGCGCCAGAGCCCAGGGCCGAGGACCGGCCCGCCCGGCTCACCGTCGGAGTCGTGGGCGCCGGCCGCGTCGGCCCCGCCCTCGCCGCCTCCCTCCAGCTCGCCGGGCACCGCCCGGTCGCCGTCTCCGCGGTCTCCGACGCCTCCCGGCGCCGCGCCGCCGAGCTGCTGCCGGACGTGCCGGTGGTGGAGCCCGCGCGCGTGCTCGCCCTCGCCGACCTCGTCCTGCTCACCGTCCCGGACGACGCCCTGCCGGGCCTCGTCGAGGGGCTCGCCGGGACCGGGGCGATCCGGCCCGGCCAGCTGATCGTCCACACCTCCGGCCGGTACGGCGCCCGGGTCCTGGACCCGGCCCGCCGCGCGGGCGCCCTCCCGCTGGCCCTGCACCCGGCCATGACCTTCACCGGCACCGCCGTCGACGTGCAGCGGCTGGCCGGCTGCTCCTTCGGGGTGACCGCCCCCGAGGAGCTGCGGCTCGCCGCGGAGGCGCTGGTCATCGAGATGGGCGGGGAGCCCGAGTGGATCGCCGAGGAGGCCCGTCCGCTGTACCACGCGGCCCTCGCCCTCGGCGCGAACCACCTGGTCACCCTGGTGGCCCAGTCGATGGAGCTGCTCCGCACGGCCGGCGTCGCCGCCCCGGACCGGATGCTCGGCCCCCTCCTGGGCGCCGCGCTCGACAACGCGCTGCGGTCCGGCGACGCCGCCCTCACCGGCCCCGTCGCCCGCGGCGACGCCGGCACGGTCGCCGCCCACGTGGCCGAGCTCCGCAAGCACGCGCCCGGCACCGTCGCCGGCTATCTGGCGATGGCCCGCACCACCGCCGACCGGGCGCTCGCGCACGGTCTGCTCAAGCCGGAGCTGGCCCAGGACCTGCTGGGCGTCCTCGCCGCCGACCCCGCAGCCGACACGACCGGCCCCGCCGACGGGCCGCGAGGAGACGACCGATGAGCCGCCCGTCCGCCCCGAAGAGCCCCGCGCGCCACGCGCCGGCGGAGCTGATCTCCACCGTCGATCAGCTGGAGGACGTGCGCGCCCGCTTCGGCGGCGAGCCGGGGCACAACGCCGTCGTGATGACCATGGGCGCCCTCCACGAGGGCCACGCCACCCTGATCCGGGCCGCCCGCGAGCGGGTCGGCGCGCACGGCTTCGTCGTCGTCACCGTCTTCGTCAACCCGCTCCAGTTCGGCGCCGGCGAGGACCTCGACCGCTACCCCCGCACCCTCGCCGCCGACCTGGAGCTGGCCTTCGCGGCCGGCGCGAGCGCCGTCTTCGCCCCCTCCGTCGACGAGGTGTACCCCGGCGGGCAGCCCCAGGTCCGGATCACCGCCGGTCCCATGGGCGACCGCCTGGAGGGCGCCTCCCGCCCCGGCCACTTCGACGGCGTCCTCACCGTCGTCGCCAAGCTGCTCCACCTCACCCGGCCCGACCTGGCCTTCTTCGGCCAGAAGGACGCCCAGCAGCTGGCCGTCATCCGCCGCATGGTGACGGACCTGAACTTCCCGGTCGAGATCGTCGGCGTCCCGACGGTCCGCGAGACCGACGGCCTCGCCCTGTCGAGCCGCAACCGCTATCTGTCGGCCGCCGAGCGGCACACCGCCCTGGCCCTCTCCCGCGCCCTGTTCGCCGCCCGCGAGCGGCTCGCCGCGCAGGAGGCGCTGCACGCGCGTGCCCTCGCCCTGCCCGGCGCCCAGGGGCGGGCCGAGACCCGCGCCGAGGCGCTGTCCCGGCTCGGCGAGGCCCGGGCCGCCGCCGACACCCACGCCGTCGCGCAGGCCGCCGAGGGCGCCGGTGCCGGGGCCGAGGCCGTACGGGCGGCGGCGCGGGCGGTCCTCGACGAGGCCGCGAACGCCGAGCCGCCGCTGGTCCTCGACTACCTGGCCCTGATCGACCCGGCCGACTTCACCGAGGTCGAGGACGGCCACCAGGGCGAGGCGATCCTGGCGCTCGCCGCGCGCGTGGGCACCACCCGCCTCATCGACAACATCCCGCTGACCTTCGGACCCACCCAGGGAGCCGCCTCGTGACCGGAATACGGCTGCACGCCCCCGAGCCGGGCTGGGCCATCGACGCCGACGTGGTCGTGGTCGGCTCCGGCGTCGCCGGGCTGACGGCCGCCCTGCGCTGCACCGCCGCCGGGCTCCGTACGGTCGTCGTCACCAAGGCCAACCTGGACGACGGCTCCACCCGCTGGGCCCAGGGCGGCATCGCCGCCGCGCTCGGCGAGGGCGACACCCCCGGCCAGCACCTGGACGACACCCTCGTCGCCGGCGCCGGGCTCTGCGACGAGCCGGCCGTCCGCCTCCTGGTCACCGAGGGCCCGGACGCCGTCCGCCGCCTGATGGCCACCGGCGCCGACTTCGACCGCACCGACGACGGCGAGATCGCCCTCACCCGCGAGGGCGGCCACCACCGCCGCCGGATCGCCCACGCGGGCGGCGACGCCACCGGCGCGGAGATCTCCCGCGCCCTGGTCGAGGCCATCCGCGAACAGGGCGTGCGGACCATCGAGCACGCGCTCGTCCTCGACCTCCTCAAGGACGACGAGGGCCGCACGGCCGGCGTCACCCTGCACGTCATGGGCGAGGGCCAGCACGACGGCGTCGGCGCCGTCCGCGCCCCCGCCGTGGTCCTCGCCACCGGCGGCATGGGCCAGGTCTTCTCCGCCACCACCAACCCGTCCGTCTCCACCGGCGACGGCGTCGCCCTCGCGCTGCGGGCCGGCGCCGAGGTCTCCGACCTGGAGTTCGTCCAGTTCCACCCGACCGTGCTCTTCCTCGGCGCGGGCGCCGAGGGCCAGCAGCCGCTGGTCTCCGAGGCGGTACGCGGAGAGGGCGCCCACCTGGTGGACGCGGACGGCGTCCGCTTCATGCTCGGACAGCACGAGCTGGCCGAGCTGGCGCCCCGGGACATCGTCGCCAAGGCGATCACCCGCCGCATGCAGCAGCAGGGCGCCGAGCACATGTACCTCGACGCCCGGCACTTCGGCGCCGACATGTGGGAGCACCGCTTCCCGACGATCCTGGCCGCCTGCCGGGCGCACGGCATCGACCCGGTCACCGACCCGATCCCGGTCGCCCCGGCGGCCCACTACGCCTCCGGCGGCGTCCGCACCGACCTGCACGGCCGCACCACCGTCCCCGGCCTGTACGCGTGCGGCGAGGTGGCCTGCACGGGCGTGCACGGCGCCAACCGGCTCGCCTCGAACTCGCTCCTGGAGGGCCTGGTCTTCGCGGAGCGGATCGCCGCGGACATCGCCGAGCACGGCCCGCACCGCGAGGGCGTGTCGCACACCGAGCCCCGGGGCACGGTGCTGACGCTGCTCGCGCCCGAGGTCCGCCGGGAGATCCAGCGGGTGATGACCCGGGACGCGGGCGTGCTGCGCTCGGCGGCCTCCCTGACGGCCGCCGCCGACGCCCTCGAAGCGCTCCGGCAGGACGCCGAGGAGGAGCGCAAGGCGGCCGAGCCGGGCGTCGACGCCTGGGAGACCACCAACCTGCTCTGCGTGGCCCGGGTCCTGACCGCGGCCGCCCTGGCGCGCGAGGAGACCCGCGGCTGCCACTGGCGCGAGGACCGCCCGGACCGGGACGACGAGCAGTGGCGCCGCCACCTGGTCGTCCGCCTCACGCCCGACCGCCGGCCGGTGGTGGGGTGGAGCGGGGGCGCGGTCGTTAGCCCCGGGACCCC
>NZ_JBHYKM010000124.1:0-7021 GCF_042741435.1 Streptomyces sp. NPDC058955
CCCGGGGCGGCCCCGGGCGGCGGGCCGGGGGGGGGGCGGGGCGGGGGCGGCGGCCCCGGCGGGCCGGCCACGGCCGGCCGGCCCCCGCCCGCCAGCGCCGCGAGGAGCTCCAGCGGCCGGAAGGCCGAGGCGGCCACCGCGCCGAGCAGCCGGACCAGCGCCCGCTCCCCGCCGCGCAGCCAGCCGGCCGCCGAGAGGCCGACCAGCACATGGGCGCCGAGCAGCAGCCACGGCAGCGCCGGATCGGGGGAGGAGAGCACCGCGGCGGCCCCGCCGTCGGGCGCCACCACCCCGGGCAGCGGCGTGCCGACGGCCCCGCCGCACAGCACCTCGACGCCGAAGGAGCGCAGCGCGCCGGCGACCGGCCCGCCGGCGGGCCCGTAACAGACCGTCTGGCCGGAGGTGAAGAGCGTGTCGGCGGCCAGCTCCAGCGGGACGAGCAGCCCCGCGATCGGGCCGAAGCCGCGCTCCCGGCCGGCCAGCGCGTACGCCACGGCGAAGACGCCGACGGCGACAGGGACGACCGTGCCCAGCGGCAGCGGCACGCGCGAGAGCAGCACATGGGAGGCCACGGACAGCGTCACGACCAGTGCCGTGAAGACCGCCGCCCGCAGCGCCCTCAGCCGCGTCCCTGCCATGTCCATTGCCGACGAGTCTGCCACGACGGGTCGTAAGGGGTCCCTAAGGAGGAGCTGTGGGCCCGGTCAGAAGCCCCGTATCCGGCCGTTCCGGAACAGGTCCACGAAGATCTGGTGGTCGGCACGCGCGCGTGCCCCGTACGCGTGGGCGAACTCCACCAGCAGCTCCGTGAAGCCCTCCTCGTCGGCCGCGATCGCGCCGTCGATGGCCCGCTCGGTGGAGAACGGCACCAGCGAGTGGCCGCTGGACTCGTCCGCCGCCGCGTGCATGGTCGCGGTCGCCCGGCCGAGGTCGGCCACGGTCGCCGCGATGTCCTGCGGGTCGTCGATGTCCGACCAGTCCAGGTCCACCGCGTACGGCGACACCTCGGCGACCAGCTGCCCGGCGCCGTCCAGCTCCGTCCACCCCAGCCACGGGTCGGCGTGCGCCTGGAGCGCCCGCTGCGAGATCACCGTGCGGTGCCCCTCGTGCCGGAAGTAGCCCCGCACCGCCGGGTCCGTGACGTGGCGCGAGACCGCCGGGGTCTGCGCCTGCTTGAGGTAGATCACGACGTCGTTCTCCAGGGCGTCGCTGTGCCCCTCCAGGAGGATGTTGTACGAGGGGAGGCCGGCCGAGCCGATGCCGATCCCGCGCCGCCCGACCACGTCCTTCACCCGGTACGAGTCCGGGCGGACCAGGCTCGACTCCGGCAGGGTCTCCAGATAGCCGTCGAAGGCCGTCAGCACCTTGTAGCGGGTCGCCGCGTCCAGCGGGATCGCGCCGCCGCCCGCGGCGAAGCGGCGCTCGTACTCCCGTATCTCGGTCATGGAGTCGAGCAGCCCGAAGCGGGTCATCGCGCGGGCCTCGCGCAGCGCCCCGAGGAGGGCGCCGTCCGCGGTCTCCAGGGTGAAGCCGGGCGCCTCGTCGCCCCGGGCGCCGGTGGCCAGGGCGTGGATCCGCTCCCGGTAGGCCGCCGCGTAGATCCGGACCAGCCGGGTGATCTGCTCGTCGCTGAGCGCCTTGCCGTAGCCGATCAGGGCGAGGGAGGCGGCGAGCCGCTTGAGGTCCCAGGTGAAGGGCCCCACGTACGCCTCGTCGAAGTCGTTCACGTTGAAGATCAGGCGCCCGTTGGCGTCCATGTAGGTGCCGAAGTTCTCCGCGTGGAGATCGCCGTGGATCCACACCCGGCCGGTCCGCTCGTCCAGGAACGGGCCGCCGTCGGCCTCCTCCTCCAGGTCCCGGTAGAAGAGGCAGGCGGTGCCCCGGTAGAAGGCGAAGGCGGATCCGGCCATCTTCCGGAACTTGACCGTGAAGGCCGCCGGGTCGGCGGCGAGCAGCTCGCCGAAGGCGGTGTCGAAGACGGCGAGGATCTGCTCACCGCGCTCGGCGGCGGTGGGCTGGGGGACCGACATCGAGGGTGCCTCCTGTGCGGGACTGGTCATGACAAATGGGGACAGGTGTTCCCTGACTCACAACGCGCGACGGTACCGCCCGGTGCCCGCTTCCTGTCACTCGTGCGACGTAGACTTCGACGCTGTCCCCCCAGAAGTTCATAGTCGGAGGCACCCCCCGTGACCAAGCCGCCCTTCACGCACCTCCACGTCCACACCCAGTACTCCCTGCTGGACGGTGCCGCGCGGCTGAAGGACATGTTCAACGCGTGCAACGAGATGGGCATGACCCATATCGCCATGTCCGACCACGGCAACCTGCACGGCGCGTACGACTTCTTCCACAGCGCCAAGAAGGCGGGCGTGACGCCGATCATCGGCATCGAGGCGTACGTCGCCCCCGAGTCCCGGCGGAACAAGCGCAAGATCCAGTGGGGCCAGCCGCACCAGAAGAAGGACGACGTCTCCGGCTCCGGCGGCTACACCCACAAGACGATCTGGGCGGCGAACGCCACCGGACTGCACAACCTCTTCAAGCTCTCCTCCGACGCCTACGCCGAGGGCTGGCTCCAGAAGTGGCCCCGGATGGACAAGGAGACCATCTCCCAGTGGTCCGAGGGCCTGATCGCCTCCACCGGCTGCCCCTCCGGCGAGCTCCAGACCCGGCTGCGCCTCGGCCAGTTCGACGAGGCCCTGAAGTCGGCCTCCGAGTACCAGGACATCTTCGGCAAGGACCGCTACTTCCTGGAGCTGATGGACCACGGCATCGAGATCGAGCGCCGGGTCCGCGACGGCCTCCTGGAGATCGGCAAGAAGCTCGGCATCCCGCCGCTGGTCACCAACGACTCGCACTACACCTACGCGCACGAGGCGACCGCCCACGACGCGCTGCTCTGCATCCAGACCGGCAAGAACCTCTCCGACCCGGACCGCTTCAAGTTCGACGGCACCGGCTACTACCTGAAGTCCACGGACGAGATGTACGCCATCGACTCCTCGGACGCCTGGCAGGAGGGCTGCGCCAACACGCTCCTGGTCGCCGAGCAGATCGACACCACCGGCATGTTCGAGGCCAAGAACCTCATGCCGAAGTTCGACATCCCGGAGGGCTACACCGAGGTCACCTGGTTCCGCGCGGAGACCATGAAAGGCATGCACCGGCGCTTCCCCGACGGCATCCCCGAGGACCGCATGAAGCAGGTCGAGTACGAGATGGACACCATCATCTCGATGGGCTTCCCGGGCTACTTCCTCGTCGTCGCCGACTTCATCATGTGGGCGAAGAGCCAGGGCATCGCCGTGGGCCCCGGCCGAGGCTCCGCGGCCGGCTCGATCGTCGCGTACGCCATGGGCATCACCGACCTCGACCCCATCCCGCACGGCCTGATCTTCGAGCGCTTCCTCAACCCCGAGCGCATCTCGATGCCCGATGTCGACATCGACTTCGACGAGCGCCGGCGCGTCGAGGTGATCCGGTACGTGACCGAGAAGTACGGCGCCGACAAGGTCGCCATGATCGGCACCTACGGCAAGATCAAGGCCAAGAACGCGATCAAGGACTCCGCGCGCGTCCTCGGCTACCCGTACGCCATGGGCGACCGGCTCACCAAGGCCATGCCCGCCGACGTCCTCGGCAAGGGCATCGACCTCGACGGCATCACCAACCCCTCGCACCCGCGCTACAGCGAGGCGGGCGAGATCCGGGCGATGTACGAGAACGAGCCCGACGTGAAGAAGGTCATCGACACCGCCAAGGGCGTCGAGGGCCTGGTCCGCCAGATGGGCGTGCACGCCGCCGGCGTGATCATGTCCAGCGAGCCGATCGTCGACCACGCCCCGATCTGGGTGCGGCACACCGACGGCGTCACCATCACGCAGTGGGACTACCCGCAGTGCGAGTCGCTCGGCCTGCTGAAGATGGACTTCCTCGGCCTGCGCAACCTCACGATCATGGACGACGCCGTCAAGATGGTGAAGGCCAACAAGGGGATCGACCTCGACCTCCTGGCCCTGCCGCTCGACGACCCCAAGACCTTCGAACTGCTCCAGCGCGGTGACACCCTCGGCGTCTTCCAGTTCGACGGCGGCCCCATGCGGTCCCTGCTGCGGCTGATGAAGCCCGACAACTTCGAAGACATCTCCGCCGTGTCCGCGCTCTACCGCCCGGGCCCGATGGGCATGAACTCGCACACCAACTACGCCCTGCGCAAGAACGGCCAGCAGGAGATCACCCCGATCCACCCCGAGCTGGAGAAGCCGCTCGAAGAGGTGCTCGCGGTCACCTACGGCCTGATCGTCTACCAGGAGCAGGTGCAGAAGGCCGCCCAGATCATCGCCGGCTACTCGCTCGGCGAGGCCGACATCCTCCGCCGCGTCATGGGCAAGAAGAAGCCCGACGAGCTGGCGAAGAACTTCACCATCTTCCAGGCCGGCGCCCAGAAGAACGGCTACAGCGACGAGGCCATCCAGGCCCTCTGGGACGTGCTGGTCCCCTTCGCCGGCTACGCCTTCAACAAGGCGCACTCCGCCGCGTACGGCCTGGTCTCCTACTGGACCGCCTACCTCAAGGCGAACTACCCCGCCGAGTACATGGCGGGCCTGCTGACCTCGGTCAAGGACGACAAGGACAAGTCCGCGGTCTACCTCAACGAGTGCCGCCGCATGGGCATCAAGGTCCTCCCGCCGAACGTGAACGAGTCGGAGTCGAACTTCGCCGCCCAGGGCGACGACGTCATCCTCTTCGGCCTCACCGCCGTCCGGAACGTCGGCGCCAACGTCGTCGAGTCGATCATCAAGAGCCGCAAGGCCAAGGGGAAGTACTCCTCCTTCCCCGACTTCCTCGACAAGGTCGAGGCCGTGGTCTGCAACAAGCGCACCATCGAGTCGCTGATCAAGGCCGGCGCCTTCGACACCATGGGCCACACCCGCAAGGGCCTCGTCGCCCAGCACGAGCCCATGATCGACAACGTGGTGGCGGTCAAGCGCAAGGAGGCCGAGGGCCAGTTCGACCTGTTCGGCGGCATGGGCGAGGAGGACAGCAGCGAGCCCGGCTTCGGCCTCGACGTCACCTTCACCGACGACGAGTGGGACAAGACCTACCTGCTCGCGCAGGAGCGCGAGATGCTCGGCCTGTACGTCTCCGACCACCCGCTCTTCGGCCTGGAGCACGTCCTCTCCGACAAGACCGACGCCGGCATCTCCCAGCTCACCGGCGGCGAGCACGCCGACGGCGCGGTCGTCACCATCGGCGGCATCATCTCCGGCCTCCAGCGGAAGATGACCAAGCAGGGCAACGCCTGGGCGATCGCCACCGTCGAGGACCTCGCCGGCTCCATCGAGTGCATGTTCTTCCCGGCCACCTACCAGCTGGTCTCCACCCAGCTCGTCGAGGACGCCGTCGTCTTCGTCAAGGGCCGGCTCGACAAGCGCGAGGACGTCCCCCGGCTGGTCGCCATGGAGCTGATGGTCCCCGACCTCTCCAACGCCGGGACCAACGCCCCCGTCGTCCTCACCATCCCGGCCCTCAAGGTCACCCCGCCGATGGTGAGCCGGCTGGACGAGATCCTCCGCCACCACAAGGGCAACACCGAGGTGCGGATCAAGCTCCAGGGCCCCCGCTCCACCACCGTGCTCCGGCTCGACCGGCACCGGGTCCAGCCCGACCCCGCCCTCTTCGGCGACCTGAAGGTGCTGCTCGGCCCGTCCTGTCTGGCCGGCTGACCCGGTCCCGCGCACGCGCAAGGGGCGCGCCCGTCGTCACGGGCGCGCCCCTTTGCCGTCTTCCGGGCGTCAGTTGTGGCCGAAGCGCTTCTGACGGCCCTTCCGCGCCATGTCACCGGGGGTGACCTGGGAGGCGCGGCTCTCGGCCTGGGACTCCATCGACGACTGCTGCGCCTGCTGGGCACCGCGCTCGGCCGGCGACTGCTGCTGCTTCTGACGGTTCTGGTTGCGGTTCTTGGCCATGGGGATGATGCCTCCTCGAAGGGATCTAGGGGCCAGGGCCGCTGTCAGACTCACATACGGGAGAAACCGCCGCATGTTGGATCATTACGGTGCGTGAGGGCGCCCCGCGTCGCGGCGGGTTCCGGCTCCGCCACGCCGATGATCCAGTTCCGGCCGTCAACCCCCGGGCCGTCGGGCAGACTCGATGGAACCCGGAACACCTGAGATCCCGAGTCCGGCCGAGATCCGAAAGAAGGTGGAGCACGTGGACCGATGCGTCGTCCTGGTGGACGCCGGCTATCTGCTGGGGGCCGCCGCCAGCCTGCTCGCCGGGGACTCGGCGCGGTCCCGCATCAGCGTGGACCACGCCGGGCTCATCCAGCAGCTGCGCGAACGGGCCGAGATCGAGACCGGCCTCCCGCTGCTGCGGATCTACTGGTTCGACGGCGCCCCCGACCGGGTGCCCCAGCCCGAACACCGCCGGCTCCGCGTGATGCCCCGGGTCACCGTCCGGCTGGGCGCCCTGACCCGCAGCGACGGCCGCTGGGCGCAGAAGGGCGTCGACGCGGCCATGCACACCGAGCTCACCGAACTGGCCCGCAACCGCGCCTGCTCCGACATCGTCCTCGTCACCGGCGACGGCGACCTGCTCCCCGGCCTGATGTCCGCCAAGGAGCACGGCGTCGCCGTCCACCTCTGGGCCGTCCAGGCCGCCGACGGCGACTACAACCAGTCCGAGGACCTGGTCGCCGAGGCCGACGAGCGGCGGGTCCTCGACCGGGCCTGGATCACCCGGGCCGTCCGCGCCAAGGACCTCACCGGCGTCTGCGCCCCGCCGCCGGTGCCCCGCCCCGAGATCGCCGCCATCCTCTCCGCGCCGCTCCCCGAGTCCGGACTCGCCTCCGCCGAGGGGGGCCCACCCCGACGCCGCGGCCCCCGCGCGCCGCCCCCACACCGGGGCCCCCCGCCCCCCCCCGCGGGGGGCGCGCCGCCGGGGGGGGGCCGGGGGTGGGGCCGCGCGGCGGGCGGGGCGGGGGGGGGGGGCGCGGGGGGGGGGGGGGGGGGGGGGG
>NZ_JBHYKM010000124.1:7031-22275 GCF_042741435.1 Streptomyces sp. NPDC058955
TTGGTGGGGTCGGAGTTGTTTTTAAGTGAGGGGCTGACGCCGCCGCGGCCCGCAACGGGCGCCCGGCCGACGGGGCCCCCGGCCCCACCGCGGACGGGCACGGACCCGCCGCCGTCCCCGCCCCCGCCGCCGGCCGGACCGTCCCCACCCCCAAGGACCTCGCCGGGCTGCGCCCCGCCGCCCCCTCGCCCGCCCCGCACCCCACCGCGCCCCAGGCGGCCAGCGCCCTGCGCTGGTCCTCCGACCGGGGCTGGGTCGAGCGGCCCCCGACCGCCCTCGGCGAGCCGCCCGAGACGGCCTCGCTGCCCACCCTCGCCCAGCTCACCAGCGCCGAGCAGCGCTGGGCCGACCGCGAGGAGGACATCACCACCGTCGGCGGCGACCCCTTCGAGGTCGGACAGGTGTTTGCCCGGCGGTGGCTGGAACGGCTCCCCGAGCAGAGCCACGTCCAGCGGCTCTCCGTCCTCTACCCCCGCATCCCGCACCGCATCGACGGGGAACTCCTCCGCTACGCCGCCCGGTTCGGCCTCCTCGCCCACAAGGACGACCAGATCGACGAGCACGACCGGTACGCCATCCGCGCGGGCTTCTGGCGCGAGATCGACGTCCGCGCCGCCGCCGAACACGCCCCCGCGCCCGGACCCGGACCGGCGACCCCGTAGGCTCTTCCCCCGTGAGTACGGTGTGCGCGGTGCGGGATCTGGTCAAGACGTACCCCGCCACGCGCGGCGGACGCGGAGCGCCCGCGACCCCCGAGGTGCGGGCCACCGACGGGATCAGCCTCGACGTGCGCGGCGGCGAGATCTTCGGCCTGCTCGGACCCAACGGGGCCGGCAAGTCCACCCTGGTCCGCCAGCTCACCGGGCTGATGCGCCCCGACTCCGGCTCCGTCACGCTGCTCGGCCACGACCTCGTCCGCCACCCCGAGCGCGCCGCCCGCCTCCTCGCCTACCTCGGCCAGGAGTCCACCGCCCTCGACGAGCTGACCGTCGCCCTCGCCGCCGAGACCACCGGCCGGCTGCGCGGCCTCACCGCCGCCGGGGCCCGCGCCGAGCGGGACGCGGTCCTCGACGAACTGGGCCTCGCCGGGCTGGCCGGCCGCCCGCTCAAGAAGCTCTCCGGCGGCCAGCGCCGGCTCGCCTGCTTCGCCACCGCCCTCGTCGGCCACCGGCCCGTCCTCGTCCTCGACGAGCCCACCACCGGCATGGACCCGGTCGCCCGCCGCGCCGTCTGGTCCGCCGTCGACCGCCGCCGCGCCGAGCACGGCACCACCGTCCTCCTCGTCACCCACAACGTCATCGAGGCCGAGACCGTCCTCGACCGGGTCGCCGTCCTCGACCGCGGCCGGGTGATCGCCTGCGACACCCCCGCCGGACTGAAGGAACGCGTCGCCGGCGAGGTCCGCGTCGAGCTGCTCTGGCGCGAGTCCGCCCCGCTCGGCCTCCCCGAGGTCGCCGCCCTGCGCGATCGCGCCCGGGAGACCGGCCGCCGCTGGGTCCTCCGGCTCGCCCCCGACGAGGCCCGCGCCGCCGTCGCCGCGGTCACCGGCGGCGCCGCCTTCGCCGCCCTCGACGACTTCACCCTCGCCACGCCCAGCCTGGAGGACGTCTACCTCGCCCTCGGCGGCGCCGCCCGGGAAGGACTGGTGAAGGCATGAGCGCCGCCCCACCCGCCCCCGGCGTGACCCCCCACGTACCGCACGTCACCCCCAGGAGCTGTCCGCGTTGAGCACCCTGCCCGCCGAGGCCCTGACGGCCGGCGTGCCGGCCGCCCCGGCCCGGGACGCCGAGGAGGCCGCGCCCCTCGCCCCGCCCGCCCGGCTGCTGCCCTCCCTCGCCGCCGTCTACCGGGCGCAGCTCAGCCGCGCCCGGGTGGCCCGCATCCCGCTGCTCTTCGTCGCCACCTTCCAGTCCATCGGGATCATGATCCTGATGCGCGGGGTCGTCGACGGCGGCTCCGAGGCCCGCGCCGTCGTGGCCGGCTCCACCGTCCTCGTCGTCGCCTTCGTCGCCCTCAACCTGCTCGCCCAGTACTTCGGCCAGCTCCGCGCCTCCGGCGGCCTCGACCACTACGCGACCCTGCCGGTGCCGCCCGCCGCCGTGGTGCTCGGCGCCGCCGGCGCGTACGCCTCCTTCACCGTCCCCGGCACGCTGGTCACCGCCGTCACCGGAGCCGTCCTCTTCGGCCTGCCGCTCGGCCACCTGTGGCTGCTCGCCGCCGTCGTGCCGCTCTCCGGCGCGGCCCTCGCCGGGCTCGGCGCCGCCCTCGGCCTGCTCGCCCCCCGCCAGGAACTGGCCACCCTCCTCGGCCAGCTCGGCATGTCCGCCGCGCTGCTCCTCGGCGTGCTGCCGGCCGACCGGATGCCGGCGCCGATCGGCTGGGCCCGCGACCTGCTGCCCTCCACGTACGGCGTCGAGGCGCTGGGCCGCGCCTTCGACCGGCACCCCGACTGGTCGGCCGTCGCCGTCGACCTGTCCGTCTGCGGCGTCGTCGGCGTCCTGTCGCTGGCCCTCGCCACCTGGGCCTACCGCAGGGCCGCGGTCCGCTGAGGCGGGCCACGGGCACACCTGGCACGATGGCGGGGTGACCGCACCCCTGACGCCTCCCCAGCAGCCGCCGAACGATCCCGCGTGGCCCCCGCCGCCCCCGCCCCACCAGGGCCCGGCCGGTGACCCGATCACCGGTGCCGAGGTCGTCCAGGGACTCGTGGTGACGGCGGCCTCGGCGATCGCCGGAGCTGTGCTCGGAGTGCTCTGGGTGTGGCTCGCGCCCACGGTCCAGCTGATCTCCGACGGCAAGGGCGTCTATCTGCGGAACTCCGAGGGGGAGGCCGCGATCGGTGCCGACGGCACCTTCGTCCTCCTCGCGCTCGCCTTCGGCGCGGTCGCCGGGCTCGTCGTCTTCCTCGCCCGCCGCAAGGGCGGCGTCCCGCTCGTCCTGGGGCTCGCCGCCGGCGGCGTCCTCGGCTCGCTGCTCGCCTGGTGGCTGGGGACGGAACTGGGGCCGACCGCCGACGTGGTCGCCCACGCCAAGGCCGTCGGCCCCGAGGTCGTCTTCGACGCCCCCCTGAAGCTCCAGATGGGCGCCGCCGCGATGCTGGCCTGGCCGCTCGCCGCCACCATCGTCCACCTGGTCCTGACCGGGATCTTCGGCCCCCGCGACCCGGAGCACCCCTGGGACCCGTACAAGCGCTGAGCGCCCCGGGTCAGCCGCGGCCGATGGGGGCCAGCACCGCCGAGGTGAGCGCGGCCAGGTCGGCGGGGGAGAGCTCGACCTCCAGCCCCCGCCGGCCGGCCGAGACGCAGATCGTGCCGTGCTCCGCCGCCGAGGAGTCGAGGACGGTACGCAGCCGCTTCCGCTGGCCCAGCGGGGAGATCCCGCCCCGGACGTAACCGGTCGTCCGCTCGGCCGCCGCCGGGTCCGCCATCGCCGCCCGCTTGCCGCCCACCGCCGACGCCAGCGCCTTCAGGTCCAGCTGCCCGGCGACCGGCACCACCGCCACCGTCAGCTCCCCGTCGACGTCCGCCACCAGCGTCTTGAAGACCCGGTCGGGCGTGACGCCGAGCGCCTCGGCCGCCTCCTCGCCGTACGACGGGGTCGCCGGGTCGTGCTCGTACGCGTGCAGCGTGTACGCCGTGCCGGCCGCGGCCAGTGCCACCGTCGCCGGGGTGCCTCCGCCGTTCTTCTGCTTCTTCTTCGCCACCGGGACCTCCGCGGTTCCCTCGGTCCGTCAGTTCGGGTAGGTGGGCGCCTGGGTCAGCTCCACCGCCGGCAGCGACGGGAGGTGCCGCAGCACCGCCGTCTCCGCGCGCAGCAGCGCCAGCTCCTCGCGCAGCCGGACCGTGGTGTCCGGCGCCTCCAGGAGCCGCTGCTTCGTCGGCACGTCCACCATGGCCGCGGCCGCGACCAGGTACGACACCACCGACGGGTCGTCGGGCAGCTCCGAGGTCGTCAGCGACCGCTCCCGCGCCCCCGCCAGCCGCTTCTGGTACGCCCGGAAGGCCCGCAGCACCCCCTCGGCCAGCGCCTCGGCCTCCTCGCCGGACTCCTCCGGAAGCTCCTCGGTCTCGGCCGTCAGGAACGGACCGCTGGCGTCCACCGAGCGCAGCCGCACCCGGCTGGTGCCGGTCACCATCACCTCGTACGAGCCGTCCCCGCGCTGCCGGATGCTCGCCGCGTCCGCGACGCAGCCCACCGGGTGGAAGCTCCGCAGCGGGTCGGGGCCGAAGCCCGCGGCCGGGCCCTTCTCCGGCAGCGCCGTCGGGTCCGGCATCCCGGGCGCGGTCGGCGCGACCTCGTACCCGTCCCGGATCGCGACCACGGCGAAGCGCCGCGGCTCGGAGGCGTCGATGTCGAGCAGGGCGCGCATCATGGCGCGATACCGCTCCTCGAAGACGTTGAGCGGCAGCACGAGGCCCGGGAACAGCACCGCGTTGAGCGGGAAGAGGGGCAGGCGAGCGGTGGTCACAGCGGCCAAGCCTAATGGCCGCGCGGACCGCTCCGTCCGGGGATTGCGCGCGCGGGTCCCCACAGCGGAGTCCGCCGCGCCAGCTCGGCCCGCGTCCGGTCCCGGGTGGCCAGGAACCGCCGCAGCGGATCGTGACCGCCTACCGCCCACGGGAAGGAGGTCGCGTACGGCCCCGTCCGGCCGAACTCGGCCAGCGCCTCCGCCCACCGCCCGCGCTCCACCAGGACGTACGCCAGCAGGTTCCGCACCTCGGCCGGCCACGGGTCGCCCGCCGCGAACTCCGCCGACAGCGCCCGGCCCCGGTCCGCCGCCCGGTCGATCCGCTCCCCGTCCGCCACCGGCCCGGCCGCCGGGGCCCGCCCCGCACCGGGCAGCGGGCGCAGCCCCTCGTAGGCGGCGCGCACCGGCAGCGCCCGCACCAGCGAGCCCGGCGCCGCGTCGTCGGCGGCCTGCTCCGCGAAGTCGAAGGCCGCCCGGTGCGAGCCGTACCACTGCGCCGACAGGTACTTCAGCGCGGCGACGTGGCAGCCGTAGTGGTGCGGCGAGCGGAGCAGGGCCTGCTCCCACAGCCGCTCGAAGACCGCGTGCCCCGCGTGCGCCCCGCGCGCGTGGTCCAGCGCGAGCCGCCACGGCACCGGATCGCGCCCGGACTCCTCGGTGAGCGGCCGCAGCAGCGGGTCCAGCTCGCGCAGCCGCTCGGCGCGGGCCGGCGACTCCCAGGCCCGGCGGACCGCGAGCTGCGCCGACACCAGCAGGGCGTCGGCGTCCCGCGGGGCGGCGGCCTCCCACCGGTCCAGCCACTCGCCGCGGTGGTACGCGAAGGCGGCGAGCCGCCCCACGTAACGGTCCCGGTCCTCCCACTCGCCGGCGTCCCGGGTGGTGGCGAGCAGCTTCGCCGCCGGCTCGGGGTCGCCGAGCGCGGCCGCCACCAGCGCGGGGGCGAGCCGGTCGTCCGGAGCGTCCAGCAACACGTCGTCGTCCGGCGTCAGCCCGGCGGCGAGGCGCGGGGCGTGCCGGGCCGAACGGACGGTGCCGACCAGGGCGCGGAGGAAGGACATGGCAGGACGTATCTTCCCACCGGGGGACCCACCGGGCGCGCCGCGCAGGGCTCCCTTCACCCGGATCTCACCCGGTCTCCCCCCGGCCGTCACGCACCCCGGCGCGCCCCCGTCAGCCGCGCCGCAGCAGCCGGGTCGCGCCCGCCGCCACCGTCGTCGCCAGGATCCAGCCGAGCAGGATCAGCACCGCCGCCGTCCACTGCCAGCCGCCCTCCAGGCGCCAGTAGCCGTCCTGGCCGAGCGTGATCACCGGCAGCAGCAGGTCCAGGGCGTACAGCGTGCCGTTCCACGCCGGGCCCTCGCCCTCCTTGATCGGCACCGGCTCGTACCGGGAGAAGGCCAGCGTGCCCGCCGCCCACAGCACCGCCATCCACAGCGCCGCCCGGCCCGGCCGGTAGCCGTACGCCACCGTCCAGTCCTGCACGTACCCCCACAGCTTCCCGGCGACCGGCAGCGTCTCCCGTCTGCGCCGCTGCTTGGCGAGCAGCACCTCCCGGGCGTCCGCGTCCTCTCCGCTGTTGCGCAGCACGGTCGCGAGCCGCTCGTACGGCTCCGGCGCGTACTCCGGGGTGGCCGCCGCCACCCACTCGATCCGCCGGGCCAGCGGGAAGTGCCCGTACGGCACCAGGTTCTCGTAGACGAACCCGCTCATCGCCAGTCCGCCCGGGCCCGGCCAGCTGGTGGACAGGTCGATCAGCGTCACCACCTTCGCGCCGTTCAGCACCACCCGGCCCTCCTCCGGGCGCTCCCCGTTGAACCTCAGCTCCGGGGTGACGATCCGGCGCAGCGACAGCTCCTCCCGGCGCGCCCCGCTGAGCAGGAAGCGGGCGTGGTTCAGGTCCACCGCGTCGCCGAACCGGCCGTCGTCCAGCCGGACCCCGCCGTGGAACTCGGCCGGCTTCCGCCGGGCGTCCCGGACCGGCGCCACCCCGTACGGCGGGGTGGCCGTGGACTGGCCGCCGCCCTCGTACACCCAGGCCGCGTTCAGGTAGAGGGTCCGCTCGACGGTCAGCTGCGGCGCGTTCAGCGCGCGGCGGCCCCGGTCCGAGCGGAGCACGCTGCCGCGCAGGCTGAGCGAGACCCCGACCTTCGCCCCGCGCAGACTGAACTCGCCGTGCGTCTCGACCAGCTCGGCCTGGAGGTCCTGCGCCACCACCATGCCGTCCGCCGTGATCGCCCGGCCGCGCCCGTCCGGCCACACCTGGATCTGGTTGATCAGCAGGTCCGTGCCGATCTGGGCGTCCGTCAGCCGGATGCCCCGGCTCACCCGGCAGCGCGGCAGGTGCAGATCGCCCTCGGTGTGCAGCCGGGCCGCCTCCAGGCGGGGCAGCGCGCAGCCGACCATCCGCAGGGTGCCGAACCGGGCCTCGGGCAGCACCACCTCGTTGTCGAAGCGGCAGCCGTGCAGCTCCACGTACGGCGCTATGGACCCGCCGGCCAGGTCCAGCACACCGGTGATCCGCACCCCGCGCAGCTTCAGCGCGGTCACCCGGCCCGGCCGGGCCGGCGGCCCGTCGAGCAGCAGCGCCGCCACCACGTCGGCGCGCACGCTCCGCTCCGGCCCCCACGGGACCTCCCCGAACGGGTCGTCCCGCTCCGCCACCCCCTCCGTCAGATCGCAGGTCCTGCCGATCCGGAACGCCAGCCACACGGCCCGCTCCGGGCTCGTGAGACCGTCCGGCATCCCGTCGTCGTGCGGCTCGGTCACTGCCGCCCCCTCGCTCTCCCCGATGCGCTCCCACCACTCCGCTTCCCGGGGATGGTGGATTCGTACAGTCGTTCTTCCCGGACTGTGACGGGCTGAACGCTAACGGTCAGGAGTGGCGAGGAGACGCCACTGGGGCGCGTATCGACGTGCGGCAAGCCGAGTATCAGCCAGTGATACGGGAGTCCGGGCCGAAGGGCCGTCTGAGAGAATTGACCCGTGATCTCTCGAATCGATCTGCGCGGCGAGGCCCTCCCCGAGGGTTCCGCCCTGCGCGACCTGCTGCCCCGTGCCGAGTTCGACGTGGAAGCCGCCCTGGAGAAGGTGCGGCCGATCTGCGAGGACGTACGGCATCATGGCGCGGCCGCGGTGATCGACTACGGGGAGAAATTCGACGGCGTCCGCCTGGACCGCCTGCGCGTCCCCGCCGAGGCGATCGCCCGCGCCCTCGACGAGCTCGACCCGGCCGTCCGCGCCGCCCTGGAGGAGTCCATCCGGCGCGCCCGGCTGGTCCACCGCGACCAGCGCCGCACCACCCACACCACCCAGGTGGTGCCCGGCGGCACGGTCACCGAGAAGTGGATCCCCGTCGACCGCGTCGGCCTGTACGTGCCGGGCGGCCGCGCCGTCTACCCGTCCTCCGTCGTGATGAACGTGGTCCCGGCCCAGGAGGCCGGCGTCGAGGGCATCGCCGTCTCCTCCCCGCCGCAGAAGGAGTTCGGCGGACTGCCGCACCCGACGATCCTCGCCGCCTGCGCCCTGCTCGGCGTCGACGAGGTGTACGCGGCCGGTGGCGCCCAGGCCATCGCCATGTTCGCGTACGGCACCGCCTCCACCGCCGACGAGCCCGGCTGCGAGCCCGTCAACCTGGTCACCGGCCCCGGCAACATCTACGTCGCCGCCGCCAAGCGCCTCCTCAAGGGCCGCATCGGCATCGACGCCGAGGCCGGACCGACCGAGATCGCCGTCCTCGCGGACTCCACCGCCGACCCGGTGCACGTCGCCGCCGACCTCATCAGCCAGGCCGAGCACGACCCGATGGCCGCCTCCGTCCTCGTCACCGACTCCCCGGAGCTGGCCGGGGCCGTCGAGGCCGAGCTGAAGGCCCAGGTCGCCGTCGCCCGGCACGTCGAGGACCGGATCGCCCCGGCCCTGGCCGGAAAGCAGTCCGCGATCGTCCTCGTCACCGATCTGGAGGACGGCCTCAAGGTCGTCGACGCCTACGGCGCCGAGCACCTGGAGATCCAGACCGCCGACGCCGCCGCCCTCGCCGACCGGGTCCGCAACGCGGGCGCGGTCTTCGTCGGCCCCTGGGCGCCGGTCTCCCTCGGCGACTACTGCGCCGGCTCCAACCACGTCCTGCCCACCGGCGGCTGCGCCTGCCACTCCTCGGGCCTCTCCGTGCAGTCCTTCCTGCGCGGCGTGCACATCGTGGACTACACGCGCGACGCGCTGGCCGACGTGGCCCACCACGTGGTCACCCTCGCCGAGGCCGAGGACCTCCCGGCCCACGGCGCCGCGATCAAGGCAAGGTTCGGCTGGAAGGTGCCCGAGAGCAAGTGAGCGACACCCGCGACACGAACGACACCATCGGCATCGACGACCTGCCGATCCGCGAGGAGCTGAAGGGCCAGTCGCCCTACGGCGCCCCCCAGCTCGACGTGCCCGTCCAGCTGAACACCAACGAGAACCCCTACCCGCTGCCCGAGCCCCTGGTGGCCCGGATCGCGGAGCGGGTCGCCGAGGCCGCCCGCGGCCTCAACCGCTACCCCGACCGGGACGCGGTGGAGCTCCGCACCGAGCTGGCCCGCTACCTCACCCGTACCGGAAAGCACCCGGTCTCCCGGGAGAACGTGTGGGCCGCCAACGGCTCCAACGAGGTCCTCCAGCAGCTGCTGCAGACCTTCGGCGGACCCGGCCGCACCGCGATCGGCTTCGAGCCCTCGTACTCGATGCACGCCCTGATCGCCCGCGGCACCGGCACCGGCTGGATCTCCGGCCCGCGCAACGAGGACTTCACCATCGACGTCGAGGCCGCCGAGGCGGCCGTCGCGGAGCACGCGCCCGACGTCGTCTTCGTCACCTCGCCCAACAACCCCACCGGCACGGCCGTCGAGGCCGAGGTCGTGGTGCGGCTGTACGACGCCGCCCAGGCCGCCAAGCCCTCGCTGGTCGTGGTGGACGAGGCGTACGTGGAATTCAGCCACCGGGACTCGCTGCTGCCCCTCCTGGAGGGCCGGCCGCACCTGGTGGTCTCCCGGACCATGTCCAAGGCGTTCGGCGCCGCCGGGCTCCGCCTCGGCTACCTCGCCGCCCACCCGGCGGTGGTCGACGCCGTCCAGCTGGTCCGCCTGCCGTACCACCTCTCCGCCGTCACCCAGGCGACCGCGCTCGCCGCCCTGGAGCACACCGACACCCTCCTCGGGTACGTCGAGCAGCTCAAGGCCGAGCGCGACCGCCTCGTCGCCGAACTGCGGGCCGCCGGATACGAGGTCACCGAGTCCGACGCCAACTTCGTCCAGTTCGGACGCTTCGACGGAGCCGCCGGCTCCCACGAGGCGTGGCGGAAGATCCTCGACCGGGGCGTCCTGGTCCGGGACAACGGCGTACCCGGCTGGCTGCGGGTCACCGCCGGCACCCCCGAAGAGAACGACGCGTTCCTCGACGCGGTTCGTGAGCTGAAGAAGGAGCAGAACGCATGAGCCGCGTAGGCCGCGTGGAGCGCACCACCAAGGAGACGTCCGTCGTCGTCGAGATCGACCTCGACGGCACCGGGAAGGTCGACGTGTCGACCGGGGTCGGCTTCTACGACCACATGCTCGACCAGCTCGGCCGCCACGGTCTGTTCGACCTCACCGTGAAGACCGACGGCGACCTCCACATCGACTCGCACCACACCATCGAGGACACCGCCCTCGCCCTCGGCGCCGCCTTCAAGCAGGCCCTCGGCGACAAGGTCGGCATCTACCGCTTCGGCAACTGCACGGTCCCGCTGGACGAGTCCCTCGCCCAGGTCACCGTCGACCTCTCCGGCCGCCCCTACCTGGTGCACACCGAGCCCGAGAACATGGCGCCGATGATCGGCTCGTACGACACCACCATGACGCGCCACATCCTGGAGTCCTTCGTGGCCCAGGCGCAGATCGCGCTCCACGTCCACGTGCCGTACGGACGCAACGCCCACCACATCGTCGAGTGCCAGTTCAAGGCGCTCGCCCGCGCCCTCCGCTACGCCTCCGAGCGCGACCCGCGCGCCGCCGGAATCCTCCCGTCCACGAAGGGCGCGCTGTAACCGTGACCGGTCTCTCCACCATCCTGATCGTCGTCGGGCTCTTCCTGCTCGGCGGCATCTACTCCTTCGTCAAGCAGCAGATGCCCAAGGGCCTCATCGTGCTGCTCTCCATCGGCGCCGCCATGTGCCTGACCGCCGGCGTGCTGCGACTGGACGTGTGGTCATGACGGTGAACACCCCCAAGAAGGTCGTCGTCTTCGACTACGGCTTCGGCAACGTGCGCTCCGCCGAGCGCGCCCTCGCCCGGGTCGGCGCGGACGTCGAGATCACCCGCGACTACGAGAAGGCGATGAACGCCGACGGACTCCTCGTCCCCGGCGTCGGCGCCTTCTCCGCCTGCATGCAGGGGCTCAAGGAGGCCCGCGGCGACTGGATCGTCGGCCGCCGGCTCTCCGGCGGCCGCCCCGTCATGGGCATCTGCGTCGGCATGCAGATCCTCTTCGAGCGCGGCATCGAGCACGGCGTCGAGACCGAGGGCCTCGACGAGTGGCCCGGCACGGTCGAGCCGCTGAACGCCCCCGTCGTGCCCCACATGGGCTGGAACACGGTCGACGCGCCCGAGGACACCGAGCTCTTCGCCGGCCTGGACGCCGACGCCCGCTTCTACTTCGTGCACTCCTACGCGGTGCGCGAGTGGACGCTGGAGGTCGGCAACAAGAACATCCGCGCCCCCAAGGTCACCTGGGCCACCCACGGCGAGCCCTTCGCCGCCGCCGTGGAGAACGGGGCCCTGTGGGCCACCCAGTTCCACCCCGAGAAGTCCGGCGACGCCGGAGCCCAGCTCCTCACCAACTGGATCGGAACCCTGTGAGCACTCTCGAACTCCTCCCCGCCGTCGACGTCCGCGACGGCCAGGCCGTCCGGCTCGTCCACGGCGAGTCCGGCTCCGAGACCTCCTACGGCTCCCCGCTGGAGGCCGCCCTCTCCTGGCAGCGCTCCGGCGCCGAGTGGCTCCACCTCGTCGACCTGGACGCCGCCTTCGGCACCGGCGACAACCGCGACCTGGTCCGCCAGATCACCGAGGCCATGGACATCAAGGTGGAGCTGTCCGGCGGCATCCGCGACGACGCCTCGCTCGCCGCCGCCCTCGCCACCGGCTGCACCCGCGTCAACCTCGGCACCGCCGCCCTGGAGACCCCCGAGTGGGTCGCCAAGGTCATCGCCGAGCACGGCGACAGGATCGCCGTGGGCCTCGACGTGCGCGGCACCACCCTCAAGGGCCGCGGCTGGACCAGCGAGGGCGGCGACCTCTACGAGACGCTGGCCCGCCTCGACTCCGAGGGCTGCGCCCGGTACGTCGTCACCGACATCGGCCGCGACGGCACCCTCACCGGCCCCAACGTCGAGCTGCTGAGGAACGTCTGCGCGGCCACCGACAAGCCCGTCGTCGCCTCCGGCGGCGTCTCCTCCCTGGACGACCTGCGCGCCCTGGCCGGGCTCACGCACCTGGGCGTCGAGGGCGCGATCGTCGGCAAGGCGCTCTACGCCAAGGCGTTCACCCTGGAGGAGGCCCTTCAGGCGGTGGCGTCCGCATGACCGACTCCGTGCGCAAGGTCGTCACCGGCGCCCCGTGGGAGGAGCAGTTCGGCTACTCCCGTGCCGTCGAGCTGCCCAACGGCACGGTCCTCGTCTCCGGCTGCACGTCGGTGATCGACGGGGCCATCGCCGACGGCGGCCCGTACGAGCAGACCGTCAACTCCTTCAACGTCGCCCTCGACGCCCTGAAGCAGCTGGGCCTCGGCGCCGAGGACGTCGTCCGCACCCGCATGTACATCACCCACGCGCGGGACGTGGACGAGGTCGGCCGCGCCCACAAGGAGCTGTTCGACGCGGTCCGTCCGGCCGCGTCGATGATCATCGTCTCCGGCTTCGTCGACCCCCGCCTGGTGGTCGAGGTCGAGGTCGAGGCGTACAGGAGTGATGCGGCATGAGCCTCGCCGTACGAGTGATCCCCTGCCTGGACGTGGACAACGGCCGGGTCGTCAAGGGCGTCAACTTCCAGAACCTGCGGGACGCGGGCGACCCCGTCGAGATGGCCAAGCTGTACGACGCCGAGGGCGCCGACGAGCTGACCTTCCTCGACATCACCGCCTCCTCCGGCAACCGGGAGACCACCTACGACGTGGTGCGCCGCACCGCCGAGCAGGTCTTCATCCCGCTCACCGTCGGCGGCGGCGTCCGCTCGGCCGACGACGTCGACAAGCTGCTGCGGGCCGGCGCGGACAAGGTGGGCGTCAACACCGCCGCCATCGCCCGCCCCGAGCTGATCCAGGAGATCGCCGAGCGCTTCGGCCGCCAGGTCCTCGTCCTGTCGGTCGACGCCCGGCGCACCGCCTCCGGCTCCTTCGAGGTGACCACGCACGGCGGCCGCAAGGGCACCGGCATCGACGCCGTCGAGTGGGCGCACCGGGCCGCGGAGCTGGGCGCGGGGGAGATCCTGCTCAACTCGATGGACGCGGACGGCACCAAGGACGGCTACGACACCGAGATGATCGCGGCCGTGCGCACGCACGTGACCGTGCCGGTGATCGCCTCAGGCGGCGCCGGCAAGCTCGGCGACTTCGCCCCGGCCGTCGCCGCCGGCGCGGACGCGGTGCTCGCCGCCTCGGTCTTCCACTTCGGCGATCTGCGGATCGGCGAGGTCAAGGGAGCGCTGCGGGAGGCGGGGCACGAGGTCCGCTGAGGTCTCGTTCCGCTTGTGGGAAGGGCCCCCTCGGGGGCCCTTTTTGCCGTCCGGATGCGAAAGAGAATTTGTGCAATTCTCGTTGCGCAAGTTTTCTTTCGCATCTACGGTCGTGGACATGACCTCCTCCGAGACCCGCCGGATCACCGACCTCGGCACCCTCAAGGCCATCTCGCACCCGCTGCGCATGCGCCTCTACCGGGCCCTCTTCGTCGCCCGCACCGCGACCGCCTCCCAGCTCGCCGAGCAGGTCGACGAGGCCGTGTCCCTCGTCAGCTACCACCTGCGCAAGCTCGCCGACGGCGGACTCGTCGAGGAGGCCGAGGCGCAGTCCGCCGACGGACGCGAACGCTGGTGGCAGCCCAGCTCGTACGGGTTCGGCATCCACGAGGAGGACGTCAAGGACGCCCCCGAGCTCGCCGCCGCCAGCGCCGCCTTCGGCCGTACCGTCAGCGAGCAGCGCGCCGAGATGTACGCCCGCTTCCTCGACGAGCGGCACACCTGGTCCGACGCGTGGCGCTCCGCCTCGATCAGCTCCGAATGGCTGCCCCGGCTCAACGCCGCCGAACTCACCGCCCTCGGCGCGGAGCTGGAGGCCGTCCTCCGGAAGTACGACCAGGCCGCCCGCGCCGCCGAGGCCGCCGGCGACACCGAGGGCCGCGAGAACGTCGCCGTCCACCTCCACGGCTTCCCCTACCGCCCGTGACCGCGCTCACCGAGGCCGCCGCCCCCGCCCACCGCAGCCCCCAGGTCCTGCGCTGGCTCGGCGCCTACACCGCCTCCACCCTCGGCGACAGCGTCTTCTACCTGGCCCTCTCCTGGTCCGCCGTCAGCGGCGGCACCCCCGCCCAGGCCGGGCTCGTCATGGCCGTCGCGGCCGTGCCCCGCGCCCTGCTCATGCTCTTCGGCGGAGTGATCGCCGACCGGCTCGGCCCGCGCCGGGTCGTCATCGCCTCCGACGCCGTCCGCTGCCTGGTCACCCTCGGCCTCGCGGCCGCCCTCTTCCTCGCCTCGCCCGGCCTCTGGGCGCTCGCCGCCGTCGCCCTCGTCTTCGGCACCGTCGACGCCCTCTTCCTGCCGGCCGTCGGTGCCCTGCCGCCCCGGATCGCCGCACGCGACCAGCTCGCCCGCGTCCAGGGCATGCGCGGCCTCGCCTACCGGACGGGCGCCATCGTCGGCTCCCCGCTCGGCGGCCTCGCCGTCGCCGTCGGCGGCACCGCCACCGCCTTCGGCATCGCCGGCCTGCTCTTCGCGTTCTCCCTGCCCCTGCTCGCCGCGCTCAGGCTCCACCCGCTGCCCCGGGAGGAGGAGGCCCGCGACGGCACCGCCCTGCGCGGCCTCGCCGACGGCCTGCGCTACCTCCGCGGCCACCGGGTGCTCGGCCCGCTGATGATCGTCGTCCTGCTCTCCGACCTCGGCTTCGTCGGCCCCCTCAACGTCGGCCTCGCCGTCCTCTCCGAGCAGCGCGGCTGGGGCGCCTCCGGCATCGGCTGGGTCCTCGCCGGCTTCGGCGTCGGCGCGGGCGCCGCCTCCCTGCTGCTGACCGTCAGGGGCCACGTCCCCCGGACCGGCCTCGTCATGGGCTGGACCATGATGATCGGCGCCGGGTCGATCGGCGCCCTCGCCTTCCTGCCCCAGCTCGCCCTCGCCGTCGCCGTGGCCCTCTCCGTCGGCCTGCTCGCCGGACTCTCCGGCGCCCTGTGCAACGCCCTGATCCAGACCGAGTGCGACCCCGCGTACCTCGGCCGGGTGAGCGCCGTCGCCAGTCTCGGCAGCCTCGGCATCGCCCCGCTGAGCTACCCGGTCACCGGCGCCGCCATCGGCGCCTGGGGCCCCGGCCCGGTCTTCGTCGTCAGCGCCGCCGTCTGCGCCCTGTCCGGCGTGTACGCCCTCGCGGTCCGCGCGGTCCGCCGCGCCGAACTCCCGAAGGGTTAGATCCCCGGGCCTAGAGCGTGTCTCTTTGATCGGCTGGTCGGTTGATCGGATGTGTCCGTCCGGTTAGTAATCACTGATGCGATGTGGGACCGGATCGAGCCGT
>NZ_JBHYKM010000125.1:0-22196 GCF_042741435.1 Streptomyces sp. NPDC058955
ACCGAGAGCAGGAAGCCGAGGGCGGCCTTGAGGGGGACGAGGATCGAGCGGAAGACCACGGTCAGCAGGACGAAGGCGAGGCCGACGACGAGTGCCAGGTAGGGCACGAGGGCGTCGTTCATCTTCTGCGAGAAGTCGATGTTCATCGCGGTGGCGCCGGTGACGAGGACGTCGTCGCCGGTGGCGTCGCGGATGTCGTGGACCAGGGTCTCGGTGGCGCCGGAGGACGGGCGGTCCTTCGGGATCACCGTGATCATGGCGGCGTCGCCGGCCTTGTTGGGCGTGGCCGGGGTGACCGCGGCGATGCCGTCGAGCTCCTTGATGGTGGAGACGGTCCGGTCGGCGGTGGCCCTGTCGCCGTCGACGACGACGAGCAGCGGGC
This sequence comes from Streptomyces sp. NPDC058955, assembly GCF_042741435.1. Taxonomy (NCBI): domain Bacteria; kingdom Bacillati; phylum Actinomycetota; class Actinomycetes; order Kitasatosporales; family Streptomycetaceae; genus Streptomyces; species Streptomyces sp. NPDC058955. The sequence continues at coordinate 383 of NZ_JBHYKM010000125.1, forward strand.
CGTTGAAGCCGGGGCCGAAGCCCTCGGAGAGCAGGTCGTAGGCGCGGCGCTCGGTCGCGGAGACCGGCTTCACGCCGTCGTCGGGCAGGCCCATCTCCAGGGAGGCGGCCGGGACGGCGATGGCGCCGAGGCCGATGACGCCGGCCAGCAGGACGAAGAGCGGGCGGCGGATGACGAAGCGGGCCCAGCGGGTGCCGGCGTTCGGCTTCCCGGACTTCTCCGGGGCCTCGGCGCCCTTGCGCTGCTTGCGGCCGATCACCTTGTCGCCGGCGAAGCCGAGCAGCGCCGGGATGAGGGTGAGGGCGATGAGGACGGCGATGACGACGGTGCCGGCGGCGGCGAAGCCCATCTTCGTCAGCATCGGGATGTTGACGACGGCGAGGCCGACGAGGGCGATGACGACGGTGAGTCCGGCGAAGACGACGGCCGATCCGGCGGTGCCGGTGGCGCGGCCCGCGGCCTCCTCCTTGCTGCGCCCGTCGGCCACCTCGGAGCGGTAGCGGGAGACGATGAAGAGGGCGTAGTCGATGCCGACGGCGAGGCCGATCATCATCGCGAGGGTGGAGGTGGTGGTGCCGAGGTCGAGGACGCCCGCGAGCGCGGTGATCGTGGAGACGCCGATGCCGACGCCGATGATCGCGGTGAGCAGCGGGAGTCCGGCCGCGACGAGCGAGCCGAAGGTGATGACGAGGACGATGCCGGCGATGACGACGCCGACGATCTCGCCGGTGCCGGTCTCGGGCATGGTCTGGAGGGCGTCGCCGCCGACCTCGACCGTCAGCCCCTTGCCCTGGGCGGCGTGGCCGGCCTGTTCGAGGGCCTCGCGGGTCCCGTCGGTCAGCTCCATCGCGTTGACCTCGTAGGCGACGGAGACGTAGGCGGTGGAGCCGTCCCGGGAGACGGCCTGGGCCGTGTACGGGTCGGTGACGGAGACGATCTGGTCGGAGCCCGACTTCAGGGCGGCGACGGTCTCCTCGACGACGGCCTTGGGGGCCGCGTCGGTCATCTTCGTGCCGTCGGGGGCCTTGAAGACGACCCGGGCGGTGGCGCCGTCGGCGCCGGCGCCGGGGAACCGCTCTTCGAGCAGGTCGAAGGCGCGCTGGGCCTCGGTGCCGGGGATGGAGAAGGAGCTGGAGGTCGCGGCGGGCGCGGTGGCGGCGCCGACTCCGGCGATCGCGAGCAGCGCCACCCAGAGGAGGGCGACGAGCCGTCGGCGCCGGAAGGCGGTGCGGCCCAGCTTGTACAGGAAGGTGGCCACGGGTGCGTACTCCCATAGTGGGGTGGGACAGGGCATGGGGAGCCGGCCCGACGGCGTGAGCGGTGCGCAGTCAGGTGGAGCAGGTTGGACGGGTGGTGCGGGTCAGACGCCGAGTGAGGGGAGCACGACGGCGTCGACGTATCTGCTGAGGAAGGCGTGGTCGACCGGCTGGTCGTCGATCAGCGGGCGGGCGACGAGCGCTCCGATCAGCATGTGCGGGACGAAGGCCAGGGCCGGGTTGTCCGGCGCGACCTCGCCCCTGCGGACCGCGCGCCGGAGGAACTCGTCGAAACCGTTCAGCTCGGGTTCGATGAGCAGTTCCCGCAGCGCCTGGTGCAGGTCCGGGTGGGTGTGGACGGCATGGGCCAGACCCCGCATCAGCGCGGTGTCCTTCTCCATCTGACAGTCGTCGGCGAGGGCCAGGAGTTCCCGGAAGTCGCCGCGCAGGGATCCGGTGTCGATCTGGTCGAAGCCGGACGGCTTGTTGTGGCGCAGGGCCGTGGCGACCAGCTCCGGCTTGCTCCCCCACTGGCGGTAGAGGGTGGCCTTGCTGGAGTGGGTGCGGGCGGCGACGGCGTCCATGGTGAGGGCGTCGTAGCCGACCTCGCGGAGGAGGTCGAGCACGGCCGCGTACAGCTCGGACTCCCGCTCGGGAGTGAGTCTGCTGCGGGCCATGTCCGGACCTCCGGTGCTGCGGGGACGAGCAGAGCGAACGAAACGGTTTCGTACTCTGCGTACGGTACGAAGGTACCCCGGCCGCCAGCGAAACGAAACCGTTTCGTACGTGGCCTGGGCCACACACCCCCTGCCACCTTCCGTACGCCCGTACGAGTTGCCGCACCCCCTCCGCGCGGAAAGCATGAACGGGTGAGAGACGACGTGGCCTACCTCCGCTTCCCGCACCTCCACGACGACCTGCTGTGCTTCACGGCCGAGGACGACCTCTGGGTCGCCCCGCTCGTCCCCGACGGACAGAGCCCCGGCCGCGCCTGGCGGCTCACCGTCGACCGCACCCGGGCCGGGCACCCCCGCTTCTCGCCGGACGGGCGCCACATCGCGTACACGAACTGGCGCAGCCTCGACCCCGAGATCCACCTCGTCCCGGTCGACGGCGGCCACGCCCGCCAGCTCACCCACTGGGGCTCCACCGACACCCGGGTCTGCGGCTGGTCCCCCGACGGCGACATCCTCGCCGCCTCCTCGCAGGGCCAGCCCTTCTCGTACTTCTCCTGGGCCTACACCGTCGCCACCGACGGCTCCCCCGGCCGCCGGATGCCCTGGGGCCCCGTCTCCGACATCGCCGTCCGGGACGTCGACGGCGAGCGCCGCACCCTGCTCCTCACCGGCACCCCGCCGCACGAGCCCGCCGCCTGGAAGCGCTACCGGGGCGGCGCCACCGGCCGCCTCTGGCTGCACGGCGAACGGCTCCTCGCCGACCTCGAAGGCCACCTCGCCGACCCGATGTTCGTCACCGCGCCGCCCGGCGAGGACGGCTACCGGATCGCCTTCCTCTCCGACCACGAGGGCATCGGCAACCTCTACTCCTGCCGCCCCGACGGCACCGGACTGCGCCGCCACACCGACCACGCCGACTTCTACGCCCGGCACGCCTCCTCCGACGGCCACCGGGTCGTCTACCAGTGCGCCGGCGAGCTGTGGATCGTCGAGGACTTCACCGCCGGCGGCGAGCCGCGCCGCCTGGAGGTCCGCCTCGGCGGCCAGCGGGCCGGCCGGCGGCCGTACCAGGTGCCCGCCGCCCGGCACGTCGACGCGCTCTCCGTCGACGAGACCGGCCGGGCCAGCGCCGTCGGCGTCCGCGGCAGCCTGTACTGGCTCACCCACCGCGACGGGCCCGCCCGCGCCATCACCGACACCCCCGGCGTCCGCGTCCGGCTCCCCGAGATGCTCGGCAGCGGCGGCCAGATCGCCTACGTCACCGACGCCGAGGGCGAGGACGCCGTCGAGATCGCCTATCTGCCCCGGGCCAGCGGCGACCGGCCGCCGCGCCGGCGCGCCGCGGGCGAGCTGGGCCGGGTCGAGGAACTGGTCGCCGACTCCGACGGCGAACGGCTCGCCATCGCCTCCAACGACGGCCGGCTCCTCCTCATCGACGCCACCGAGGACTCCAACGGGGAGGTCACCGAGCTCATCCGCTCCGTCAACGGCCCCGTCCGCGACCTCGCCTTCTCCCCCGACGGCGCCTGGCTCACCTGGTCCCACCCCGGCATCGGCCGCTCCCTGCGCTCCATCAAGCTCGTCCGCATCTCCGGCCCGGGCCCGCGCACCGTCATCGACGTCACCAACGGCCGCTTCGAGGACGAGAACCCCGTCTTCACCAGCGACGGCCGCTATCTCGCCTTCCTCTCCTGGCGCGGCTTCGACCCGGTGTACGACGTCCACACCGGCGACCTGTCGTTCCCGCTCGGCTGCCGCCCCTACCTGGTGCCGCTCTCCTCGGCGACCCCCTCCCCCTTCGCGCTCCTCCCCGACGGACGCCCGGCGGCCGGCGGACTCGACCCCGCCGACGACGGCGCCGACAGCGGCGACGGCACGGTCACCGTCGAGATCGAGGGCCTGCCCGACCGGGTCACCCCCTTCCCCGTCGCCGCCTCCAAGTACTCGGCGCTCGCCCCGGTCTCCGGCGGCGGGCTCGTCTGGCTGCGCTGGCCCATCTCCGGCGCCCTCGGCGAGACCTTCGCCAACCCCGCCGACACCTCCGGCCGCCCCACCCTGGAGCACTTCTCCGTCGTCAAGGCCCGGCGCACCGAACTCGCCCGCGACCTCGACTGGTTCGCGGTCAGCGGCGACGGCACCCGGCTCGTCGTCTTCGACGAGGGCGAACTGCGGGCCGTGCCCGCCACCGAACCCGGCGACGGCGACTCCACCGTCTACCTCGACCTGCGCCGCATCCTCCACGACGTCGACCCCGGCGCCGAGTGGCGCCAGTCCTACGACGAGGCCGGGCGGATCGTCCGCGCCTACTTCTGGGAGCCCGGCATGGGCGGCGTCGACTGGGACGCGATCCTCGACCAGTACCGTCCGCTGCTCGAACGGGTCGCCTCCCCCGACGAGTTCGCCGACCTGCTCCGCGAGGTCATGGGCGAACTCGGCACCTCCCACGCCTACGTCACCCCCGCCCGGCGCAACGAGGGCCCCGCCCACTACCAGCGCCCCCAGGGCCTCCTCGGCGCCAACCTCGTCCCCCGCGACGGCGGCTGGGTCGTCAAGCGGATCCTCCCCGGCGACTCCTCCGACTCCAAGGCCCGCTCCCCGCTCGCCGGTACGGGCATCCGCGAGGGCGCCGCCCTCACCCACGTCGACGGCCGGCCCGTCGACCCCGTCACCGGCCCCTACCCGCTGCTGGCCGGCACCGGCGGCACCACCGTCGAACTCACCTTCACCCCGGCCGGCGGCGAGGGCCGCTCCCGCCGCGTCGCCGTCGTCCCGCTGATCGACGAACGACCGCTGCGCTACCAGGACTGGGTGGCCAAACGGCGGGCCGTGGTCCGGGAGATCAGCGGCGGCCGCTGCGGCTACCTCCACATCCCCGACATGGGCGGCTCCGGCTGGGCCCAGTTCAACCGCGACCTGCGGATGGAGGTCTCCCGGCCCGCCCTCATCGTCGACGTGCGCGGCAACGCCGGCGGCCACATCAGCGAACTCGTCGTGGAGACCCTGACCCGGAAGATCATCGGCTGGGACCTCACCCGCAACGCCCAGCCCGTCAGCTACGCCTCGAACGCCCCGCGCGGCCCCGTCGTAGCCCTCGCCGACGAGGCCACCTCCTCCGACGGCGACATGATCACCGCCGCCTTCAAGCTGCTCGGCCTCGGCCCGGTCGTCGGCCAGCGCACCTGGGGCGGCGTCGTCGGCATGACCGGCCGGCACAAGCTCGGCGACGGCACCCAGATCACCGTCCCCATGAACGCGGCCTGGTTCGGCGCCTGGGGCTGGTCCGTGGAGAACCACGGCGTCGAACCCGACCTCGCCGTCCTGCGCACCCCGCTCGACTGGGCCGAGGGCCGGCACGCCCAGCTCGACGACGCCGTCCACAAGGCGCTCGCCCTGCTGGAGGCGGAGCCCGCCGCGAGCCCGCCCGGCTACGAGTCCGTGCCGGACCGCTCCCGCCCGAAACTGCCCCCGAGGTCCAGCTCGTAGGCGATCGCGGACTCCCCGGTCTTCAGCGTCTCGCGGCCGACCGCCCCGAAGCCGACCCGGGCGAGCACCGCCCGGGAGGCCGGGTTGTCCGGCGACGCCTTGGCGTACAGCCGGCGCAGCCCGTACTCGTCCACGGCGAGCCGGCAGACCTCCAGGACGCCCCGGGTGGCGAGCCCCCGGCCGGTGGCCGACTCGGCGATCCGGTAGCCGAGTTCGGCCCCGCCGTCGGCGAGGTCGATCAGGTTGATCCGGCCGAGGACCGCGCCGTCCTCCGCCACCAGGACGTGGAAGCGGATGGTCCCCTCCTCCTGCTCGTCGAGCAGGGCCCGGTGGCGGGCGGCGAACTCGTCGAAGTACGCGTCCCCCCGGTCGGGCACGGTGGCGGCGAAGTACGCCCGGTTCTCCCGCTCGAAGGCGAGCAGGGCGGGCGCGTGGTCGGAGCGCAGGAGTTCGAGTACCGGCATGGGGACACGGTACGGAGATCCCCGCGCCCGGCGCGCGTGAATTGCGCCACGCCCGCGCCCGCGCGTGGGGGCGCCGCACCGGGACGCGCGCGCACGCGCGAGGGGCGCACCCGGCGTCCCGGGTGCGCCCCTCGTCACAGGACGGGCGTCAGGCGTCGCGGTCGCGCTCCATGCGCTCGCGCGCCTCCCGCTGGGCGCGCTCCTTGGCCTCCTGCGAGCCCTCGCGACCCTGCGAGGCGCGCTGGGAGGCTTCGTCCTTGGCGTTGCCCATGGCCTTCTTGGCGCGGTCCTGAAGCTCCTGCGCCTTGTCCTGGAACTGGTCCTTGATGCCCATGAAGGTTCACTCCTAGAAGGGGTGTGAGGGGGACGGGGCGATGGTTGCCCCTGGGCCTCGACCAGCCTTGCACGAGCGAACACCCCACGCATTTCGATCAGTCACGGTCCGTGCCCGGACCGGTCAGGCGCTCTCCTTCCGGGCCTGCTCGTCGGCCGCGCCGCCCGCGCCCACCAGGCCCTTGGAGACCGTGGAGAGCCGGGGTTCGAAGCGGGCGACCTCGCGCTTGCCGACGGTGGCGATGACGCCGGGCAGATAGCCGCGGATCGACTGTATCCCGCGCAGCCACCACTGTGCGTACACATGGGCCGAGCGGCGCTCGATGCCCTCGACGATCCGGTCGACGGCCGGGCCGAGCGGGTAGGTGCGGTTGGACGGCCACGGCAGCCGCTGCCGCAGCTCCTTCATCACGTCGTCCTGGTCGGCGCCCCGCACCATGTCGGTGTCGGTCCAGGAGAGGTAGCCGACGCCGACCTTGACGCCCTTGTAGGCGACCTCGGCGCGCAGGCTGTGCGCGAACGCCTCGACGCCGGACTTGGAGGCGCAGTACGCGGTCATCATCGGGGCCGGGGTGATCGCGGCGAGCGAGGCGATCTGGAGGAAGTACCCCCGGGACTCCATGAGGACCGGCAGGAAGGCGCGGCCGGTGACCGCCCCGCCGATCAGGTTGACCTCGATGACCCGCCGCCAGGCGACCGGGTCGGACTCGACGAACGGACCGCCCGCCGCCACGCCCGCGTTGGCGACGACGATGTCGACCTTCCCGAACCGCTCCTTCACGTCGGCGGCGACCCGGGCCATCGCCTCGTGGTCGGTGACGTCGGCCTCCCACCAGTCGGCCTCGGTGTGCAGCCGGCCGGCGACCTCCTTCAGGAGTTCGGGCTCCAGGCCGACGAGCGCGATCTTCGCGCCGCGCGCGGAGAGCTTGCGGGCGAGCAGCTCGCCGACGCCGCGGGCGCCGCCGGTGACGACGGCGACCTGTCCTTCCAGGCTGACCCTGCTCATGCCCCTGCCTCCTTGCTGGTCGGACGCGCTCCGAGAGAGGTGAGCGTCAGTTCGCGGATCTGCGCGGTGACGGCCTCCGGGGCCTCGACCGGCGTCATGTGGCCCATGCCGGCCAGTTCGGTCAGGCCGGTGCAGTGCGGCAGCGCCTCGGCCATGGCCCGGGAGTGCACCGGCGGGGTGAGCCGGTCGGCGGTGCCGACGAGGACGGCGGCCGGCACCCTGATGTCCCGGACGCCCGCCTCCAGGTCGAGCCCGGCGAGCACCTGCGACCAGCCGTGGCGGGACGGGCGCGGGCAGGCGTGCACGATCCGGGCGCAGGCGTCCACCCGGTCGGGCGCCGAGCCCGGTCCCATCGTCGCGTACTTGAGGATCTTCTTCGAGATCCCGGTGACCGGGCCGAGCGGCGCCTTCGAGCCGAGGACGGCGCCGGTGAGCCGGGTCCGCAGGCCGCCGGGGCCGAGCGGCACCACGGTCGCCTCGGCGGTGAGCCGGGACGGGCCGGTCGAACAGAGCAGGACGGCGGCGGCGTGCTGGACGAAGCCGGGCCGGCCGGCCGCGGCCATGATCGTCATGCCGCCCATGGAGTGGCCGGCGATCACGGCCCGCTCGCCGGGCCCGAGGGTGGCGGTGAGCACCGCCTCCAGGTCGTCGGCGAGCGCGGTGGTCGAGTAGCCGCCGGCGGCGGGGACCGGGGAGCGGCCGTGGCCGCGCTGGTCGTAGGCGATCACCCGGTGGTCGGCGGCCAGGGCCCGGATCTGCTCGGCCCAGAAGGCGGTGGAGCAGGTCCAGCCGTGGGCGAGGACGACGGCGGGCGCGCCCTCGGGGCCGTACGCCTCGACGTGCAGCTCGGCGCCGTCGGCGGAGCGGACGGTGAGGGTGCGGGGCGCGGGAAGGGGGATCACTGGGCGGCCTCCTTCTTCCGGGACGGGCGGGCGGTGGCCTTCACCGGCTTGGGGGCGCGGACGACCTCGTACTCGGAGAGGTCGACCTGCCGGGTCTCGCGGCGGAACTCGCCGGTGGTGCCCGGCCACAGGGTGGTGTTGCGCCCGTTGGCGTCGAGGTACCAGCTGTCGCAGCCGCCGGCCTTCCAGACGGTCCGCTCCATGCGGTTCTGCACCTTGCGGTTCCAGGCGTTCACGGCGGAGGGGCGGACGGCGAGGGCGGCCCGGCCGCCCAGCACGTTCAGCTGGCGGAGGTAGTCGGCCATGTAGTTCAGCTGGGACTCGATCATGAGGATCATGGAGGAGTTCCCGAGGCCGGTGTTGGGCCCGATGATCGTCATCCAGTTGGGGAAGCCGGCGGCGGTGGCGCCGCGCAGCGCCTCCATGCCGCCCTTCCACGCCTCGGCGAGCGAGCGGCCGTCGGCGCCGATGACGCGCGGGGCGATCGGCATGTCGGTGACGTGGAAGCCGGTGCCGAAGACGATCGCGTCGACCTCGGTCTCGCTGCCGTCGGAGCCGACGACGACATTGCCGCGGACCTCCTTGAGGCCGCCGGTGACGACGTCCACGTTGGGCTGGGCGAGGGCCGGGTAGTAGGCGTTGGAGAGCAGGATCCGCTTGCAGCCGATGCGGTACGAGGGCGTGAGCTTGGCCCGCAGCACCGGGTCCTTGATCGACTTGGCGATGTTGGCCTTGGCCAGCTTCTCGACCAGGCCCAGCTCGCCCGGGTGCTTGGTGAAGGCGCCGACCTGGAGCTCGCGGATGCCCCAGAGGATGCCGCGGCGCAGGGTGGCGGTGAGCGGCAGCTTGCGGTGCAGCCAGCGCTCGGGGCCGCTGATGGCCCGGTCCATGCGGGGCATGACCCAGGGCGCGGTGCGCTGGAAGAGGGTCAGCCTGGCGACCTCGGGCTGGATCGCGGGCACGATCTGGATGGCGGAGGCGCCGGTGCCGATCATGGCGACGCGCTTGCCGCGGAGGTCGTAGTCGTGGTCCCAGCGGGCCGAGTGGAAGACCTTGCCGGTGAAGCCGTCGAGCCCCGGGATGTCGGGGATCTTGGGGTCGGAGAGCGGTCCGGTGGCGGAGACGACGACGTCGGCGCTGAAGGATCCGGAGCTGGTCTCGATCCGCCAGCGCAGCTCGTCGGCGTCCCACTCCATCCGCTCGACCTCGTGGTTCAGCCGCAGGTGCGGCCGGAGTCCGAAGGTGTCGGTGACGTGCTCCAGGTAGGCCCGGATGTGCCGCTGGCCGGAGAAGGTGCGCGGCCAGTCCGGGTTGGGCGCGAAGGAGAAGGAGTAGAGGTGCGAGGGCACGTCGCAGGCGCACCCGGGGTAGCTGTTGTCCCGCCAGGTGCCGCCCACGGAGTCGGCCCGCTCCAGGACGACGAAGTCCGTGATCCCCTCGCGGCGCAGCCGGACGGCGGCCCCGAGCCCGCCGAACCCCGATCCGATCACCGCCACCCGAACGTGCTCGTGCTTCGCCATGCCGCCTCCCGTGCGCCCGGCCAAGATTCCGCCAGCAATCACTGGCACAGTCGGGACTGTAGAGCAGCTCCATACCGAGCGGTAGGGGTCGGGCGAGGGAAAGTTACCGGCGGTACAACATAGGCTGGCGGGCGTGGCGGAACGATCAGGAGTACAGGCGATGCCCCCGGAGGCCCAGGAGCCCCCGCACGAGTACCGCATGGCCGAACTGGCCGAGGCGGCCGGGATCACCGTGCGCACCCTGCGGTTCTACCGGGAGCGTGGACTCATCCCGCCGCCCCGGCGGGAAGGCCGGATCGCCTGGTACGACGAGCGCCACCTGGCCCGGCTGCGGACCATCGCCGCCCTCCTCGAACGGGGCCACACCCTCACCGGGATCGCCGACCTCACCGCCGCCTTCGAGTCCGGCCGGGACGTCGGCGAGGTCCTGGAACTGGGCCCCCCGACCGAGGAGGAGCCCGTCCGGCTCACCCCCGAGGAACTGGCCGACCACTTCGCCGGCGAGGTCACCCCGGAGAACCTCGCCGCCGCCCTCGACCTCGGCTACCTCGCCACCGACGGCGAGGACATCGTCCACGTCAGCCGCCGGCTCCTCGACGTCTCCGCCGCCCTCGTCCGCGAGGGCGTCCCGCTCGCCGAGGTCCTCAGGGCCGGCGCCCGCGTCCGCGAACACGCCGACGCCCTCGCCGCCCTCTTCGCCGACGTCCTCGGCACCCACGTCAGGGACGGCGACCTCCAGCGGCTGCGCCCGCTCGCCAAGAGCGTCGTCGAGGCCGAGCTCTCCATGGCCCTCGACCGGCGGCTGCGCGGCACGCAGGGCTGACCCGCCGGACCGCACCGGGACGGCGGCCGCACGGCGCGGAGCCGATCCGGGACCTCTCCGGCGCCTGACAGGTTCTTCGAAAGTTCTTCATCATCCCCGCCCTACGGTCGGTCCGCCCGCCGCGCTCCCGCGGCCGGGCCGACCGAACCAGAACGGGGACCGAGGAACCGATGAGGACCGACCGGACGCTGCTCGCCGCCGTCGCGGCGGCCGCCGCCTTCGCACTGACCGGCTGCGGCACGAACGACCCGGGGACCGGCATCCCCAGCGCCAGGACCGCCGACACCCCCCGCGCCGGCGCCACCACGACCGGCCCGACCGGCGACGAGGCCGAGATCGCCGCGTACATCGAGGCCAAGCGCGCCTGGGTGGCCTGCCTCCGCAAGGGCGGCATCGACGCCCCCGACCCGGACGAGAACGGGCAGGTCGAGATCGCCGACGTCGGCGCGATCAAGCGGAGCCCGACCCAGCGCAAGGTCCTGGAGACCTGCGGCAAGGACATGCCGACCGTCCCCGCCGCCCTGGAACGCCGACTCGCCCCGAAGCTCACCCCCGAACAGATCGGGAAACAGGTCGAGTTCGCCGACTGCATGCAGAAGAACGGCGCCCCCGACTTCCCCGACCCCGAGGCCGACGGACACGTCTACGGCGACGAGCAGCAGTGGGACTCCACCACCGCCGCCGCCAAGCGCGCCTCCCGGATCTGCGCACCGATCGTCGGCCGCCCCGCCGAGTCCGGCCCGGGCAAGGGCTGAGCCATGCGCGAGACCCCCGCCCCGACCGAACCCGGCACCCCGGCGCACGGCGCGCCGCCGCCGCGCCGGCGGCGCCGCACCACCCTCCTCGCCGGCGCCGCGATCGCCGTCGTCGCCACCGTCGCCGTCGTCGGCCGGCTCGGCCTCGGCGGCGGCGCCGAGGAACCGCCCGGAGCGCCCCCGCGCGCCGGCTCCACCGTCACCGTCACCCGCACCACCCTCACCGAACGCACCGAGGTCGAGGGCGAGTTGGGATACGGCGCCGAGATCCCCCTGCCGGTCAGGGCGACCGGCACCGTCACCTGGCTCCCCGAGGCCGGCACCACCGCCGAACGCGGCGACACCCTGCTGCGCGTCGACGACCGACCGGTCGTGCTGCTCTACGGCACCCTGCCGATGTACCGCGAACTCGGGCGCACCCAGGCCCCCGCGGAGGCACCCGAGGGGGCAGCACCCGAGGCCACCGGAACCACGAAGACCCCCGACGCTCCGCAGCCCGGGAAGGCCACCACACCGCCGCCCGCCGCCCCGGTGACTCCGGCCCCCGCCCCCCTCCGCGGCATGGACGTCCTCCAGTTCGAGTCCAACCTCGCCGCCCTCGGCCACACCGGCTTCACCGTCGACGAGGAGTTCACCGCCGGCACCGAGCGGGCCGTGAAGCGCTGGCAGCGCTCCCTCGGCCTGCCCGAGACGGGCCGGGTCGGCCTCGGCGACGTCGTGTACGCCTCCGGCCGCATCCGCCTCGGCCAGCCAGCCGTCCGGCCCGGCCAGCCCGCCGGCGAGAACGTGCTGCCCTTCACCGGATCCTCCCGCAAGGTCACCGTCCAGGCGTCCGCCGAGGAGGCGTCCTGGGCGACCCGCGGCACCGCCGTCACCGTGACCCTGCCCGACGGGAAGACCGTCGCGGGCGAGGTCGCGGGCGTCGGACGGAAGGCGTCCGCACCCGAGGGCGGAGCGGCCGGCAGCCCGCCCACCGTGCCCGTCACCGTCACCGTCGCCGACCAACGGGCCCTCGGCCGGCTGGAGAGCGGCCCGGTCACCGTCGCCTACGTGGGCCGCAGCCGCGCGGACATCCTCGCCGTACCGGTCGCCGCCCTGGTCGCCCTCGCCGAGGGCGGACACGGCCTGGAGACCGAGGACGGCCGCTTCGTCACCGCCCGCACCGGCCTCTTCGCCGACGGGAAGGTCGAGGTCGGCGGCCCCGAGATCCGCGAGGGCCTGAAGGTGAGGATCCCGAAGTGACCCACCCCGCACCCACCCCCGTCGTCGAGTTCCGCTCCGTGTCGAAGACGTACCCCGGCGGCGTCACCGCCGTCCGCGACGTCAGCCTGACCGTCGACCGCGGCGAACTCCTCGCCGTCGTCGGCCCGTCCGGCTCCGGCAAGTCCAGCATGCTGCACCTCATGGGCAGCCTGGACGTGCCGACCACCGGCAGCGTCCTGGTCGACGGACACGACGTGGCCGGACTCACCGACCGCGAGGTCTCGGCCCTGCGGGCGACCCGCATCGGCTTCGTCTTCCAGCAGTTCCACCTGGCGGTCGGCGTCCCGGTCCTCGACACCGTCGCCGACGGCCTGCTGTACGCCGGCGTCCCGCGCCGCCTCCGCCGGGCCCGGGCCGCCGCCGCCCTCGCCCGGGTCGGCCTCCGCCACCGCCTCCACCACCTGCCGCACCAGCTCTCCGGCGGCGAACGCCAACGGGTCGCGGTCGCGCGGGCGGTGGTCGGCGAACCCGCCGTCCTGCTCGCCGACGAGCCCACCGGCAACCTCGACTCCGTCTCCGGAACCGCCGTCCTCGACCTGCTGCGCGAACTGAACGCGGCCGGCACCACGGTCGTGGTCATCACCCACGACCGCGACATCGCCGCCGCCCTCCCCCGACGCGTCGAACTCCGCGACGGCCGGATCGTCACCGACACCGCCCCACGCACCCGGACAGGAGCGACCGCATGACCGACCGGCTGCGGGCCGCCCGGCTGCGCCCCGGCGACGCCGTCCGCCTCGGCGGCACCGGGCTGCGCACCCGGCCCCTGCGGGCCTTCCTCTCCGCGCTCGGCATCGCGATCGGCGTCGCCGCGATGATCGCGGTCGTCGGCATCTCCGGCTCCGGCCGGGCCGAGGTGGAACGCCGGCTCGACGCGCTCGGCACCAACCTGCTCCGGGTGCAGCCCGGCGTCGAGCTGGGCGGCGACCGGGCGAAGCTCCCGGCCGACGCGGTCCGCATGATCCGCCGCGTCCCGCCGGTCCTGGAGGTCGCCGCCACCGGCCGCACGGACGCGAAGGTGTACCGCAACGAGCGGATGCCGGAGGGCCGCACCGGCTCGCTCACCGTCCAGGCGACCGACGGCGACCTGCTCGCGGCCGTCGGCGGGCGGATCGGCCGGGGCCGCTGGCTGGACGCGGCGACCGAGCGCTATCCGGCGGTCGTCCTCGGCGCCACCGCCGCCCAGCGGCTCGACGTCCGCACCCCCGGGACCCGGCTGTGGATCGGAGGCCGCTGGTTCTCGCTGATCGGCGTCCTCGACCCGGTGCCGCTCGCGCCCGAACTGGACGGGGCCGCGCTGGTCGGCGGCCCCGCCGCCCGCACGTACCTGCGGTTCGACGGGCATCCGTCGACGGTGTACGTCCGCGCCGAGGACCGCGCGGTGACCGACGTACGGGCGGTGCTCGCCGCCACCGCCGACCCCGCCCGCTCCGACGCCGTGCAGGTCTCCCGCCCCTCCGACGCGCTCGCCGCCCGCGAGGCGACGGAGTCGACGCTGACCGGCCTGCTGCTCGGCCTCGGCGGCGTGGCCCTGCTCGTGGGCGGCGTCGGCGTGGCCAACACCATGGTGATCTCGGTCCTGGAACGCCGCCCCGAGATCGGACTGCGCCGGGCCCTCGGCGCGACCCGGGCCCAGATCCGGGGCCAGTTCGTCACCGAGTCGCTGCTGCTGTCGGCGCTCGGCGGACTGGGCGGCGCGCTGCTCGGCACCCTCGTCACCGGCGTGTACGCGGTGGGCCGGGGCTGGCCGACGGTCGTCCCGGCCTGGGCGACGGCGTCGGGGCTCGGCTGCACGCTGCTGATCGGCGCGCTGGCGGGCGTCTGGCCGGCGGTACGGGCCGGCCGGCTCGCCCCGACGGTGGCGCTGTCCGGCAGCTGACCGGCGCTCAGCCGACCGGCGCGTCCACGCCCCCCTCCGGCAGCAGGACCGTGAAGACCGAGCCGGTCCCGACCTGACTGGCGGCCTCGACGGTCCCGCCGTGGTCGGCGACGATCCGCCGGCAGATGGAGAGGCCGAGGCCGCTGCCGCCGGTGGCCCGCCCCCGGGCCGCGTCCGCGCGCCAGAACCGGTCGAAGAGGTGCGGCAGGTCGGCGGCCGGGATGCCGCTGCCGGTGTCCCGGACCGCGATCCGTACCCGCCCGCCGTCCCGGGCCAGCTCCAGCGTGACGGAGCCGCCCGCCGGGGTGTGCCGGACGGCGTTGCCGACCAGGTTGCCGAGCGCCTGCCGGAGCCGGTCCGGGTCCCCGTGCAGCCGGACGGCGCCCGGCGCCGGACCGGTCACCGCCAGCCCGACCCCGGCCGCCGCCGCGCGGGCGCTGTGCGCGGTGCGGCAGGCGTCGAGGAGCTCGCGGGCGTCGAGGGCGCGCCGGTGGTAGGTGAGGGCGCCGGCCTCGGCGAGGGCGAGGTCCTGGAGGTCGTCGACGATCCGCTGCTGGAGGAGGACCTCCTCGTGGAGCGAGTCGAGGAGCTCCGGGTCGGCCTCCAGGACGCCGTCGCGCAGGGCCTCCAGATAGCCGCGGAGGTTCGCGAGCGGGGTGCGGAGCTCATGGGCGATGTCCCCGACCAGCCGGCGCTGGCGCTCCTCGCTGGCGGCGAGGGAGTCGGCCATGCGGTTGAAGGCACGGCCGAGTTCGCCGATCTCGTCCTTGCCCGCGGCGGGGACCCGGCGCCCGAGGTCGCCCTCGCCGAGGCCCCGGGTGGCGGTGGTCAGGGCGCGCACGGGGCGGAGCACGGCGCGGCTGAGGAGGGCCGCGCAGCCCAGGGCGGCGAGGGCGACACCGGCGGCGACGGCGGCCACGGGGCCGGCGGCGAGGCTCCGGCCGGCGTCGTCGACGGCACCGAGCCGGACGGTGAGCGGCTGCGGGGCGACGGCGGCGGTCCGTTCGTTGAAGACCCGCCGCAGGCAGGCGTGGAAGACGTCGGCGGGGCCGGCGCGGCAGGTGTCGAGGGCCAGGAAGTCGGCCTGGAGGACCGCGCTGGGCGCCGTCTCGACGCGGACGCAGGAGGCCGACCCGGCCGGGGCGCCGGGGGCCTTGCCGCCGTCCTTGAAGTCGGGCAGCCCGTAGGGGCCGGGGACGACGGTGACCTGGTGCCCGGCCCGGGTGAGGCAGGCGGCGTGGGCGACGCCGGCGCTGTACTCGAAGAGGGCGCTCGCGGTCTGTTTGGTGGCGGCGAGCGGGATCCTGAAGGAGGACAGGTCGAGCCGCGGCCGGGGGTCCACGAGGAGGGCCGGCGCGGTGCCGCCGGGGCGGGGGTCGCGGCCGAGGAGGGCGTCGGAGTCGGCGAGCTGCCCCTGGGCGTCGGTGCCGATGCGGATCCGCTGGCCGGTCTCCTCGGCGAGGGTGCGGACCAGCGGGAGGACCCCGTCCCAGGTGCCGTGACCGGCCGCGTAGCCCCGCAGCTCCTCGGTGATCCGGGTGACGGAACGCTGGTCGGCGGCGGCGGACTCGCGGAGCTGCCCGGCGGCCTGGCGGAGGGTGAGCCAGGCGGTGGCGGCGGTGGCCGCGGCGGCGACGAGCAGGACGAGCGCGAGGACCCGCAGCCGGAAGCTCACGACCGCTCCCCCGGGTCGGCGATCCGGTAGCCGCGCCCGTACACCGTCTCCAGGTAGCGGGGCCGGGCCGGGTCGGGTTCGAGCTTGCGCCGCAGGTTGCGGACGTGGGCGTCGACGGTCCGCTCCAGGACGTCGCTGTCGAACCCGAAGACCCGTTCGATGATCAGGGTCCGGGTGAAGACCCGCCCGGGCTCCCGCACCAGGGCCTCCAGGACCGCGAACTCCTTCGCGGTGAGCGCGACGGGCCGCCCCTCGACCGTGACCTCGAAGCGGGCGGTGTCGAGCGTGATCCCGCCCGCCCGGATCAGCTCGGCCGGCGCGCCCCCGCCGGCCCGGGACCGCCGCAGCAGCGCGCGCACCCGGGCGGTCAGCTCCCGGGGGCTGTACGGCTTGGTCAGATAGTCGTCGGCGCCGAGGTCGAGCCCGAGCAGCAGGTCCTCCTCGGTGCTGCGGGCGGTGAGCAGCAGGATCGGCACATCGGACCCCTCGCCGCGCAGGATCCGGCACACGTCGAGCCCGTCGACGGCGGGCAGCATGACGTCGAGCACCACCAGATCCGGCCGCGCCGCCCGCACCCGCTCCAGCGCGGCCCGCCCGTCCGCGACCACCTGGACGGAGTTCCCCTCCCGCTCCAGATACAGCCGAATCAGCCGGGACTGCTTCCCGTCGTCCTCGGCGACCAGAATGCGCGCGCTCAAGAATCCCCCCACCCGGGCCCGTGCCGTCGCAGCACGGTACCCCGGGCGGTCCGGGCGGGCCGGTCCGGGACCGCGCGGGACCGATCGGCGCCCTCCGTGACCTGCCCCCTCACCGACCACGAAGACACGTCCGGGGCGCCTCCGGGCGGCGTTGGCGAGTTGTGGCCAACAAGTAGTCGACTCCTGAGCCGATCGAGAGGGACTTCATTACGGTGCCCACCATGGTCGACCAACCACGGGCCCTGAGCGCCATCCGTCTGTCGGTCCGGAATGACAGGACGACGTCACCGGGCCGCCAGCGCGCCGCCAACGCGGGCGAAGCAGCGCGCCGTGGCGCCGCCGTCGTCGGCGAAGCGGCGGATCTGGACGTGTCCGCGACGAAGACGACACCCTTCGACCGTCCGGAGCTGGGTGCCTGGCTGGCCCGCCCCGACGACTTCGACATGATCATCTGGTGGCGTATGGACCGTGCCGTCCGCTCCATGGCCGACATGGTGGAGCTGGGCCGCTGGGCGAAGACCCATGGGAAGCTCCTCGTCTTCGCGGAGGGCCCTGGCGGCGCTCCTTTGGAACTCGACATGCGGACCGTGTCACCCGTGTCGGAGCTGATCATGATGATGCTGGCCTTCAGCGCCCAGATGGAGGCGCTCTCCGTCCAGGAACGCGTCGCGGGCGCCCACGCGGCCCTCCGCGCCGAGGGCCGTTACTCCGGGGGTCTCGTCCCGTACGGATACGAGAGGATCAGGAACTCGGACGGGAAGGGGTTCAAGCTGGCGCCCGCCCCGGAGGCCGTGCGGATCCTGACGGGCATCGTCCGCGACGTTCTGAGCGGCAGGTCCCTCACCGCCGTCGCGACGGCGCTGAACGAAGCAGGCACCCTGGTCCCCCGCGACTACCAGGCCGTGAAAGCGGGCCGCGAGCCGGGCGGGGTACGCGCCGGCCGCCGCCACGACCGCTTCCGCTGGACCGCGGGAACCCTGTCGAAGATCCTCCGCTCCCCTGCCTTGATGGGCTACCGCCTCCACCGGGGGAAACCTGTCCGGGACCATGACGGGAATCCCGTGCCGATCGGTGACCCGATCTTGTCCCCGGAGGAGTTCGACGCCCTCCAGGAGCACATGAACGCGCTGACGCCCCAGCAGAACCGCACCCGCAAGGACACCCGGGCGATGCTCCTGGGCATCGCGAAGTGCCGGGGATGCGGGGGAAACCTCTATCTGTCCCGACGGGCCGGGGGCATGGACTACAACTGCCGGGCCACCGCCAGGGGCGAACGCTGCCCGGCACCCGCGGGCATGCGCGCCGACTGGCTGGAGGCGTACGTGGAGGCCGAGGTCATGGCGCGCGTCGGGACCGCCCGGATGACGAAGGTCGTCACGCACCCGGGCTACGACCCCGCTCCGGAGCTCCGGGAGGTGGAGTCGGAGCTCCGGGCCCTGTACGCGGACAAGGAGTCCCGCAGGTCCCGCACGGGCCGGATGATCTGGCAGGAGGAGATCGACGTTTTGGAGCGCCGCGCGGAGGTGCTGGAGGCGGCGCCCCGGACGCCGGCCCGGACGGAGACGGTGGAGACGGGCGAGACGTACGCCGACTTCTGGTCCCGGCAGGACGCCGTCGGCCGCCGCCGTCTCCTCCTGGACGTCGGGGCACGCGCGACCGTGGCGAAGGGCCGGTCCGGTGGAGGGGCCGACCGCTTGAAGGGCCCGGACCGGGAGCGGCTGTCGTTCGCGTTGGCGTCGCCCGGGAACCCGCTCGCGGCAGCAGAGGAAACCACGCCCTCCACCTGACCGCTCGCCCCCGGGCCCGGCGCCTACTCGAAGACGGCCGTCACGGGCGCGTGGTCGCTCCACCGCTCGGCGTGGGTGGCGGCCCGCTCCACGTACGCCTTGGTGGCTCGCCCTGCCATGCCGGGCGTCGCGCAGATGAGGTCGATGCGCCAACCCGTGTCGTTGTCGAAGGCGCGGCCGCGGTAGGACCACCAGGAGTAGGGGCCCTCCTGGTCGGGGTGGAGGGCGCGGACGACGTCGACGTAGCCGCCGTCGGTCTCCTCCAGGACGCGGGTGAGCCACGCGCGCTCCTCGGGGAGGAAGCCGGCGCTCTTGCGGTTGGCCCGCCAGTTCTTGAGGTCGGCCTCGTGGTGGGCGATGTTCCAGTCGCCGCAGACGACGACCTCGCGCCCGTCGGCGGCGGCGCGGACCCGCAGCTCCTTGAGGTAGGGCAGGAACTCGCCCATGAAGCGGTACTTCTCGTCCTGCTTCTCGGTCTCGGCCTCGCCGGAGGGGAGGTAGAGGCTGGCGACGGTGACGCCGGGCAGGTCGGCCTCGATGTAGCGGCCGGAGCCGTCGAACTCGGTCGAGCCGAAGCCGACGCGGACGGCGTCGGGCTCGCGGCGCAGGTAGAGGGAGACGCCGGCGCGGCCCTTGGCGGCGGCGGGGGCGTGGGCGGTGAACCAGCCGTCGGGGGCCCGGACCTCGTCGGGCAGCTGCGCCTCCTCGGCGCGCACCTCCTGGAGGCAGACGGCGTCGGCGGAGGTCTCCGCCAGCCACTCGACGAAGCCCTTCTTGGCGGCGGCGCGGAGGCCGTTGACGTTCGCGGTCGTGACAGTGAACATCCCGGGAGAATACCGACACCCGGCACTCGCATACACGTACGATCGACGCCATGCGCATCCAGCCGGTCCCGTACGACCACCCCGACGCCGTGAAACTGCAGGACGAGGTGCAGGCGGAGTACGTCGTCCGCTACGGCGACGGTGAGGGCGACGCCACACCGCTCGACCCCGGGATGTTCGTCCCGCCGCACGGCCTCTACCTGCTCGCGTACGACGCCGGGGAGCGGCCGGTCGCCAGCGGGGCCTGGCGCCGCCAGGACGAGAACGAGGAGGGGTACGCGGACGGCGACGCCGAGCTGAAGCGGATGTACGTGATACCCGAGGCGCGCGGCCTGGGCCTGGCCCGCCGGCTCCTCGCCCTCCTGGAGGAGGACGCCCGCGCCGCCGGCCGGACCCGCATGGTCCTGGAGACCGGCACGGCCCAGCCCGAGGCCATCGCCCTGTACCTCTCCAGCGGCTACGAGCCGTGCGCCAAGTTCGGCCACTACCGCCACTACGAGAACAGCCGCTGCTTCGCCAAGCCGCTGATCTGAGTCCGTGGGTCACGAGGCCCCGTCCGGTCGTCCTCGACCGGGCGGGGCCTCGTCGTGCACGACCCCTTGCCCAGCCATGTGACATGTGCAATTTTACTCCGCAGCCGTCGACGACGGTCTCCGACTCCCCATCCCCAGGAGTGAATTGTGCGCGCCCTCACCCTCACCGCCGCCGCCCTGCTCATAGCGGCCGCAGCCGCCGCCCCCGCCCAGGCCGCCCCGGCCGCCCCCGAGCCGCCCCACGTCTTCGCCGACCCGGCCCAGCGCCCGGCCCACGGCAAGGCCGAGCTCGCCCCGGCGGGCGGCGGCGGGCTGGAGTCCCGCATCCTGCCGATCGTCCACGACTGCAGCCCGTCGCTGCGGATCCGGGCCCAGGAGATGACCGCCGCCCAGCTGGCGGCGACCTGCGCGAGCCTGGCGAACCAGGACGCCTTCTTCCACGGCGTGGTCAAGGACTCCGGTCCGGTCGCGGACGACCACAACACCACCCTGGAGGTCGACGTCTTCAACTCCAGCGCGGACTACAAGAACTACGCGCGGAAGATCTACGGCATCGACACGAACAACGGCGGCATGTACCTGGAGGGCGACCCCTCCCGGGTCGGCAACCAGCCGCGGTTCATCTGCTACGAGCGCACCGACGTGAGCCCCGGCTGGCAGATCTGGAACCTCAACCACGAGTACACGCACTACCTCGACGGCCGCTACGACCTGTACGGCGACTTCTCCGACAGCCAGACCACGCCCACCGTGTGGTGGGGCGAGGGCATCGCGGAGTACGTCTCCTACTCCTACCGCGGCATCCCGTACAGCAAGGCCCTGGCCGAGGCCGGCAACCACACGTACTCCCTGCGCACGCTGTTCGACACGACGTACGCCAACAGCGATGTGAACCGCACCTACAACTGGGGCTACCTGGCCGCCCGTTACATGGTCGAGGAGCACCCGGCCGACGTCGCCACCGTGCTCGGCCACTACCGCACCGGCGACTGGGCCGCCGCGCGTTCCTTCCTCACCTCGCTGGACTACGAGAGCGACTGGAACGACTGGCTGACGGCGGTGGCCGCGGGCGCGTGACGCGCACCCCGTGAACGACGAAGATCCCGCCCGATCTTTCGATCGGACGGGATCTCGTCATCCGCTGGTGGACCTGAGGGGATTCGAACCCCTGACCCCCTCGATGCGAACGAGGTGCGCTACCGGACTGCGCCACAGGCCCCTGCGACGTGTGAAACATTAGCATCCCGATCGGCGAGAAGAAAAATCGCTTCCGCCGCAGGTCAGACGAGGACCCGCCGCACCGCCGTCATTCGTTGGCGGCGCGGGGCCGGTCCTCGTCCGCGTACTGGTCGAAGAGCGGGGTCCGGCCGTGGTCGCGGCCCCGGCGCGGCGGCGCGGGACGGCGGCGCGGGGCGGGTGCGGCGGCCGGGGGCTGCTCGGCGGTGGAGGAGCGGGCGGCGCTCCAGGTCTCCGGGTCGGTGACGTCCACGCCGTGGGAGGCGCGCGGGGCGACCGGCGCGGTGACGTACGTGGGCAGCGGCACCGGCACCGGGTCCCAGCTGTCGCCGCGGGCCGGGCCGCGTTCGCGCTGCTGGTCCACCCACTCGGCGTGGTCGGTCTGCTCGACCAGCGCGCGCCGGTCGGCCTCCTGCGGGGAGACCACCGGCGCGGGCGTCGGCTCCGGCTCGGGCGTCGGCGCGGCGGCCCGGCGGCTCTCGCGGAGCCGGGCGGCGGCGGCCTCGGCGCGGCGGCGGTCCATCACGTAGACGAACCGGCGGCGCTCCTGGCCGCGCAGATGGACGATGTACGCGCTGAGCAGCACGGCGGGGACGGCCGGCGCCCACAGGAAGGCGACGCCGCCGACGGCGGCGACCACGGCGCCGAGGGTGAAGGCGGAGAAGAGCACGATCGTGGTGCTCCGGCGGCGGGCCAGGGC
>NZ_JBHYKM010000126.1:0-19005 GCF_042741435.1 Streptomyces sp. NPDC058955
CGGGCCCCCCCCCCCCCCCCCCGGGTGGGCGGGCCTCACCGGGGGGGCGGGCCCCGCGGACCGGGCGACCGCACTGTACGAGGGGGAGCCGGCGGCCCGGTCGTTCTCGCCTTCCGGCGAGAAGCCCAGTCAAGCGGCACGGCTCCGCCGGCGGGAGCGCGCACGGACCGGAAGAACGGGTACTTCATTCACACCCCGTGTGAAATCGCACCGGGCGAATTCAGCCACCGCTACGCTGAGTTCACCGAGCGACCGGAGGGGCCATGCAGCCCAACACCCTGCTCGACGCCCTCCTGGACGAGGCGGGCGTCTCCAACGCCGGGCTCGCCGACCGTGTGAACCGGGCCGGACGGGCCAGGGGCCTTGCCCTGCGTTACGAACACACCGCCGTGGCGCGGTGGTTGAAGGGCCAGCGGCCGCGCGGCCAGGTGCCCGACCTGATCTGCGAGGTGCTCGCGGCCCGGCTCGGCCGGCCCGTCACCCTCGACGACATCGGGCTCGGTGTGCCCGGCGGCGGACCGCCCGCGCCCGGCACTCCGCTGTCGGGCTTCGTCGACCGGGCCACCGCCCTGTGGCGTTCGGACGAGCAGCAGCGCCCGTACCTGGTCTCCGCCCCGGCGGTGACCGGCACGCCGGCGGTGATGCCGGTGTGGGAGTGGGAGAACCCGCCGGAGGACACCGACGTCTCCCGGACGGGGCTGACCCGGGTGGAGCCCGCCGACATCGCCCTGCTCAGCGCGGCCCGGACGCACTACGAGCAGATGTACCGGAAGGCCGGCGGCATCGCGACCCGCGCCCGGATCGTCGGCTTCCTCACCACCGAGGCGACGCCCCGGCTGCGCGGCTCCTACAGCGACGCCCTGGGGCGCTCCCTGCACCGGGCCACCGGGGGACTGGTGGCGGTGGCCGGGATCTGCGCCTACGACGCCGACGCGCACGGCCTCGCGCAGCGCTACTTCCAGCAGGCGCTGCGGCTCGCGAAGGCCAGCGGGGACCGGGCGTTCGGGGCGTACGTGATCGCGCTGATGGTCAACCAGTCACTGCTGCTGGGGGAGTTCCGGCAGGCGGTGGCCTTCGCGGAGGCGGCGCTGCGGGCGGCGGACGGGACCGTCACCCCGGCGCTCGCGGCGGATCTGACGGCGATGCAGGCGAAGGCGTACGCCCGGCTCGGCGACGGGCGGGCGGCGCTCGACTGCATCCGGCGGGCCGAGGCGACGGCGGAGCGGATCGCGCCGGCGGCGGAGCCGGCCGAGACCGGGTACGTCCAGCCCGGATTCGTCAACGTGCAGGTCGCGGAGGCGCTCCTCAGTCTGGGTGATCTCGCGGGGGCGTACGAGCAGGCGGCCGCGGCGGCGGAGGCGCCCTCGCACGACCGGGGCCGGGTGCACCGGCTGGCGCTGCTCTGCCAGGTCGAGCTGCGGCAGGGCGAGGCGGACTCGGCGGCGCGCACGGCGGTCGAGATGACCGAGCGGGCGCGCGGGATGGAGTCGCGGCGGCTGCGGGACCGGCTGCGGCAGGCCCGGGAGCACCTGCTCGCCAGCGACGCGGGGGACGCGCGGGAGGCGGCGGAACTGATCGACGGGGCGTTGCGCGTTCCGCTCTGACTCTCGAACTGATGCGATATTGCCACCGAACACGCGCCTACCAGTCGGAAGGTGGCAAGAACGTGCAGTGGACGAAACTGAGTGAACACTCCGTCTATGAAAACCGTTGGTTCCGAGTGAACCTCGCGGACGTCGAACTCCCGGACGGCCGCCACCTCGACCACTATCTGATCCGACTCCGCCCCGTCGCCGTCGCGACCGTCGTCAACGACGCCGACGAGGTCCTCATGCTCTGGCGCCACCGCTTCATCACCGACAGCTGGGGCTGGGAGCTGGCCGCCGGCGTCGTCGAGGACGGCGAGACCCCCGAGGCCGCCGCCGCCCGCGAGATGGAGGAGGAGACCGGCTGGCGGCCGGGGCCGCTGCGCCATCTCCTCACCGTCGAGCCCTCCAACGGGCTCAGCGACGCCCGGCACCACCTCTACTGGACGGACCGGGCCACCTGGACCGGCCCGCCGGCCGACGGCTTCGAGTCCTCGCGGCGCGCCTGGGTGCCGCTCAAGGAGGTCCCCGAGCTGATCGCCCGGGGCGAGATCCCGGCCGCGAACATGGCGGCGGGGCTGCTGATGCTCCGCCATCTGCGGCTCGGCTGACACCCCCCCCCGGGGGGGTGACAGGGGAAAGGCGAACGGCCCGTACCTGTGCGGGAGTACGGGCCGTTCCGGTCGCGGAGAGCGACAATCGTGGGACGCCGGAGGCGTCAGGGGCGGGTCAGGAGTAGACGTAGAAGCCGGAGCCCGTCTTGCGGCCCAGCCGGCCCGCGTCCACCATCCGCTGGAGCAGCGGGGGAGCGGCGTACAGCGGCTCCTTGAACTCGGAGTACATCGAGTCGGCGATCGAGGCGATCGTGTCGAGGCCGATGAGGTCCGAGAGCTTCAGGGGGCCCATGGGGTGGGCGCAGCCGAACTCCATGCCGTTGTCGATGTCCTCGCGGCTCGCGATGCCGGACTCGAACATCCGGATCGCCGAGAGCAGGTACGGCACGAGCAGGGCGTTCACGACGAAGCCGGAGCGGTCCTGGGCGCGGATCGCGTGCTTGCCGAGCACCTTCTCGGCGAAGGCCTGCGCCCGGCTGATCGTGCCCTCGGAGGTGGTGAGGGCGGGGATCAGCTCGACCAGCTTCTGCACGGGGGCCGGGTTGAAGAAGTGGATGCCGACGACGTGGTCGGGGCGGGAGGTCGCCACGGCCAGCTTCACCAGCGGGATGGAGGAGGTGTTCGAGGCCAGGATGGCGTCGGGCCGGGTCAGGACCTGGTCGAGGACCTGGAAGATCTCGGTCTTGACCTGCTCGTTCTCGACGACCGCCTCGATGACGAGGTCGCGGTCGGCGAACTCGCCCAGGTCGGTGGTGAAGCTCAGGTTGGCCAGCGCCGCGTCCCGCTCCTCCTCGCTGATCTTGCCGCGTTCGGCGGCCTTGGTCAGCGAGTTCAGCAGCCGGGTGCGGCCGATCTCCAGGGCCTCGCCGGTGGTCTCGGCCACCTTCACCTCGAGGCCGCTCCGGGCACACACCTCTGCGATGCCCGCGCCCATCTGGCCGCAGCCCACCACTCCGACGCGCTCAATGTCGGCCATGGAGTCCGTCACCTCGTGCCTTTCGCTCTTCTCTGGCGGCGGGCCCCCGTGTGATTCCGGTACGCACGCCTCGACCCCATGACGTTACTCCGATTCGCGCGATGATCGATCGGTCGGGGAGGGGGCATGCTGTCCGTGGGGGTGTGACGTATCCGACAGCTGAGGGGTACAAGTGCGGCCTATCGGGAGAAGAGGGTTTGTGACGACCGCCACGGGAGCGGCATTCGCCGTCGTGGGTCCGGGTGCCTCCGGCGCCTCCGCCGGGCGCCCCTCGATACGGGAGCGGGACCGGGACCGGACGCCGTCGCGGTCCGCTCGTTCCGGCGGATTCCGGGGCATGTGGGTGGCGACGGTCGCCAACCGGGACTGGCCGTCCCGCGCCGGTCTGACCGCCGCCGAGCAGAAGGCCGAGCTCCTCGCCCACCTGGACAAGGCGGTGGAGCGGCGGCTCAACGCGGTCGTCCTCCAGGTGCGGCCCACCGCCGACGCACTGTGGCCTTCGCCTCATGAACCCTGGGCGCAGTGCCTCACCGGCACCCAGGGCCGCGACCCCGGCTGGGACCCGCTGGGCACCGCCGTCACGGAGGCGCACGCGCGCGGTCTGGAGCTGCACGCCTGGTTCAACCCGTACCGGGTGGCGAACCACACGGACCCGGCCCGGCTCACCGCCTCCCACCCGGCCCGGCGCCACCCCGACTGGACCGTCCCGTACGGCGGGAAGCTGTACTACAACCCCGGTCTGCCCGAGGTCCGGCGCTTCGTCCAGGACGCCATGCTCGACGCGGTGCGCCGCTACGCCCTGGACGCCGTCCACTGGGACGACTACTTCTACCCGTACCCGGTGGCGGGGGAGCGCTTCGCGGACGACGAGGCGTACGCCCGGCACGGCGCGGACTTCCCCGACCGCGCGGACTGGCGGCGGCACAACACCGACCTGCTGGTCTCGGAGATGGCGGCCCGGATCGAGGAGGTCAGGCCGGGGACGGCCTTCGGGATCAGCCCCTTCGGGGTGTGGCGGAACATCGCCGACGACCCCCGGGGCTCGGACACCCGGGCCGGCGTGGCCACCTACGACGACCTGTACGCGGACACCCGCAAATGGATCGCGGAGGGCTGGATCGACCACGTGGTGCCGCAGCTGTACTGGCACATCGGCCACCCCGCCACCGACTACGCCACGCTCCTCGACTGGTGGAACGCGGCGGTACGGGGGACGGGCGTCGGGCTCTACGTCGGCGAGGCGCTGTACAAGGCGGGCGACACGGCCCAGCCGGAGGCCTGGCAGGACCCGAAGGAGCTGTCGCGGCACCTCGCGCTGGCGGCGGACCGGCCGGGCGTCGGCGGGCACTGCTTCTTCGCGGCGAAGGAGGTCACGGAGGACCGCAACGGCGCCCTCGCGACCGCCGTGGCCGACCACTACCCGGCCCGGGCCCGGCCCCCGCGCCGTCCGGGGACCGCCTAGGCGGCGCGGGCCGCCCGGCGGGACCGCCTAGTGGGACTGTCCGGGGTGGCGGACGACGGTGTCGGGGCCCGGCGACATCAGGGCCTCGTGACCGTCGTCTTCGAACTTGACGCGGTACGGGGGAGTGCCGTTCTCCCCCATCACCTCAAGGACCTGGGCCGTACGGTCGTGCTGACCTACGGTCCGGCCGTGCACCAGCAGTTTGTCGCCCACACTCGCCTGCATCGCGGGACCTCCTCGCGCGCGTATAGGGCCTCTGCCTGCCATTGTGACGCAGGTCACCACTGCCCGCCGCCTCCGGGGGTCAGCTCTTCGCGCGCTGGGTCACCGCGATGCAGACCAGCACGCCGACCGCCGCGACCGGCGCGGCCAGCGGCAGGGACTCGCCGAGCAGGAAGACCGACCAGAACAGCGTCAGCAGCGGCTGGGCGAGCTGGAGCTGGCTGGCGCGCGGGATGCCGATCGCGGCCATGCCCCGGTACCAGACGTACAGGCCGAAGAAGGTGGAGCCGGCGGCCACCCAGACCAGGCCGATCACGCCGTGGGCGGTCAGGTGCACCGGTTCGAGGGCGAGGGCCACCGCCGACGCCGGGACCGTCAGCGGCAGGCAGAACACCAGCGCCCAGCCGATGACCTGCCAGCCCGGCATCAGCCGGGCGAGCCGGCCGCCCTCGGTGTAGCCGGCGGCGCAGACCAGCAGCGCGCCGAAGAGGTAGAGGTCGCCCGCGGAGACCGCGCCGCCGCTCTGCTGGACGGTGAAGGCGATGACGACGGCGGCGCCGGAGACGGCCGCGAGCCAGAAGGTGCGGGACGGGCGGCGGCCGGTCCGGATCGCGGCGAAGGTCGCCGTGGTCAGCGGCAGCAGGCCCACCACGACGGCCGCGTGCGAGGTCGTCGAGGTCTGCAGGGCGAGCGTGGTCAGCAGCGGGAAGCCGATCACCACGCCGCCGGCGACCACCGCGAGCCCGGCCCAGTGGCGGCGCTCCGGCAGCGGCACCCGGCCCACCAGCAGGAACGCCCCGGCGATCAGCGCCGCGAGCGTGGAGCGGACGGCCACCAGCGACCACGGGCCGAAGCTCTCCAGGCCCCACACCGTGGACGGGAAGGTCAGCGAGAAGGAGACCACGCCGAGCAGGGCGAGCAGAGTGCCCTGGAGCGGGGTGGACCCGGCGGCCGACGCCGTCGCGGGAGCACGTCCGGCCGTCGTGTCGACCGCTATCGTCGTCGGGGCAGTAGCGCTATTCTGTGCTCTCATGCATGAGCGTAGCAGTGTGGCCGAACTGGCGAAATCCCTGAAGGCGGAGCTCAACCGCTACTCTCCAGGTGGAAAGCTGCCGTCGAGCCGGACCCTGGTCGAGCGCTACCGGGTCTCCCCGGTGACCGTCACCCGCGCCCTCGCCCAGCTCGCCGCCGAGGGGCTCGTCGTCACCCGCCCCGGCGCCGGCGCCTTCCGGGCCGAGACCCGCGCCCCCGCCACCGCCGGCGACACCTCCTGGCAGGAGCTGGCCCTCAGCGCCGACGCCGCCTCCGACCTCGTCCCGCGCGCCGTCGACGCCTCCGGCGTCCTCGTCACCCTCGCCGCGCCCCCGCCCGGCGTCATCGAGTTCAACGGCGGCTACCTCCACCCCTCCCTCCAGCCCGAGCGGGCCCTCTCCGCCGCCCTCGCCCGGGCCGGCCGCCGCCCCGGCGCCTGGGGCCGGCCGCCCACCGACGGCCTCACCGACCTCCGCGAGTGGTTCGCCCGCGAGATCGGCGGCGGCGTCACCGGCGCCGAGATCCTCATCACCGCCGGCGGCCAGTCCGCCCTCACCACCGCGCTGCGCGCGCTCACCGCGCCCGGCACGCCCGTGCTCGTCGAGTCGCCCACGTACCCCGGCATGCTCGCCGTCGCCCGCGCCGCCGGCCTGCGCCCGGTGCCCGTCCCCACCGACACCGACGGCATCCGCCCCGACCTCCTCGAAGCCGCCTTCCGCGCGACCGGCGCCCGGGTCCTGGTCTGCCAGCCGCTCTTCCAGAACCCCACCGGCGCCCTCCTCCCGCCGGACCGCCGCCGCGAGGTCGTCCGCATCGCCCGGGCCGCCGGCGCCTTCGTCGTCGAGGACGACTTCGCCCGCCGACTCGTCCACGAGGACGCCGGACCCCTCCCGCCGCCGCTCGCCGCCGACGACCCCGACGGCGTCGTCGTCCACGTCTGCTCCCTCACCAAGATCACCTCGGCGAGCCTCCGCGTCGGCGCCCTCGCCGCCCGCGGCCCCGTCCTCGAACGGCTCCGCGCCATCCAGGTCGTCGACAGCTTCTTCGTCCCCCGCCCGCTCCAGGAGGCCGCCCTCGAACTCGTCGGCTCCCCGGCCTGGCCCCGCCACCTGCGCACCGTCTCCCAGGAGCTGAAGGCCCGCCGCGACACCCTCACCGCCGCCGTCGCCCGCCACCTCCCCGAACTCGCCCTGCCCCACGTGCCCTCCGGCGGCTACCACCTCTGGCTCCGCCTCCCCGACGCCCTCCCCGAGCCCACCTTCCTCGCCGCCGCCCTGCGCGCCGGCGTCACCGCCGCCCCCGGCCGGCCCTACTTCTGCGCCGAACCCCCGGCCGGCCACATCCGGCTGAGTTTCGCGGGTGTCGCCGGGCCCACGGAGATCGCCGAGGGCGTCCGCAGGCTCCGGACCGCCATGGACGAACTCCTTCCGTGACACCGGGCGGCCCGGGCCGACGCGCGCACGCCCCGCGCCGGCCCGGAAAACCCGCCTGACACGTGCCCGGCGCTTCGGCATCCTCGGGCCATGAACGAGACCACCACCGCCACCCTCCACGGGACGTACGAGATCTCGGCCGACCCCGCCCGGCTGGACGCGGCCCGCGTCCACCACTGGCTCTCCACCGACGCGTACTGGGCCCTCGGCCGGACCCGGGAGAAGCAGGACAGGGCCATCGCCGGCTCGCTCAACTTCGGCGCCTACCACCGCGACACCGGCGAACTCGCCGCCTACGCGCGCGTGGTCACCGATCACGCCACCTTCGCCTGGCTCTGCGACGTCTACGTCGACCGGCCGGCCCGCGGCACCGGCCTCGGCACCGCCCTCGTCACCGCCGTCCGCGACCACCTGGAGCCCCACGGGCTCCGCCGGATCATGCTCGCCACCGCCGACGCCCACGGCGTCTACGAGAAGGTCGGATTCACGCCACTGCAGAATCCGGACAAGTGGATGGCTCTCGGACAGCACTGAACCCGGGCCTCCCGGTCCCCCCGCCCCGCCCCTTGACCCGGGGCCCCACCGGCCTCACGATCGCGGCCATGGGTCTTCGGGTCACGCTGGTCGCGGCGGCGCGCAGCTCCTCCCTGCTCGCCGAACGCTTCGACGACGACCGGCCGCTCGACGAGGCCGGATGGTACGAGGTGCAGCACGCCGCGCCCGCGCTCCTCCCGCTCGGCGCGGCCGAACTCCGCTACTGCTCCCCGACCCGCCGCAGCCGCGCCACCGGCACCGCCCTCGGCTACGCCCCGCTCGCCCAGCCCGCCCTCCGCGACTGCGACATGGGCCGCTGGCGCGGGCTCACCCTCGCCGAGGTCGCCGCCCTCGAACCGGCCGCCGTCGACGCCTGGCTCGCCGACGCCCGCTCCGCCCCGCACGGCGGCGAACCCCTCCTCGCCTTCATCTCCCGCATCGGCGGCTGGCTCGACACCCGCCCCGACGGCGACCCCGCCGGCGGCGACGTCACCGTCGTCGCCGTCGCCGAACCCTCCGTCGTCCGCGCCGCCCTCGTCTACGCCCTCCGGGCCGCACCCGCCACCTACTGGAGCGTCGACGTCCGCCCCCTCTCCACCGTCACCCTCATCGGCCGCCCCGGCGCCTGGCACCTCCACCTGGACGCCCCCGCCCTCCGCTGAGCCGCCGCACCCGAGGCGGGCGCCCCGGCCCGGACGGACCGGCTAGCCTGGGGGCACGATGAACCGTTTGACCACGTCATGGGGCGACGTCACGCTCACCCGCCACCCCGAGGACCCGCGCGATCCGCTGCGCGCCTGGGACGCGGCCGACGAGTACCTGCTGAACCACCTGGCCGAGACCGGCACCGGCCTCTCCGGCACCGTCGCCGTCCTCGGCGACCGCTGGGGCGCGCTCGTCACCGCGCTGCACGCCGCCGGGGCCGGGGCACTCGTCCAGATCTCCGACTCGTACCTCGGCCGCGAGGCCACCCGCGCCAACCTCGCGCGGGCCGGCGCCGCCCCCGACGCCGTCCGGCTGCTCACCACCCAGGACCCGCCGCCCGAGCGGATCGACGTCCTCCTCGTCCGCGTCCCCAAGAGCCTCGCGCTCCTGGAGGACCAGCTGCACCGGCTCGCCCCCGCCGTCCACGCGGACACGGTGATCGTCGGCACCGGCATGGTCAAGGAGATCCACACCTCCACCCTGACCCTCTTCGAGCGGATCCTCGGCCCCACCCGCACCTCGCTCGCGGTGAAGAAGGCCCGGCTCATCCACACCACCCCCGACCCGGCCGCCGCGCCCGGGCCGAACCCGTGGCCGCACCGGTACGCCCTCCCGGCCGACACCCCCGCGCCCGGCCTCGCCGGACGCACGGTCGCCAACCAGGCGGGCGTCTTCTGCGCCGACCGCCTCGACATCGGCACCCGCTTCCTCCTCGGCCACCTGCCGCGCGGCCTCGGCCACGCGCGCGTGGCGGACCTCGGCTGCGGCAACGGCGTCGTCGGCCTCGCGGTGGCCCTGGCCGAGCCCGACGCCGAACTGCTCTTCACCGACGAGTCGTACCAGGCCGTCGCCTCCGCCGAGGAGAACTTCCGCACCCACGCGGGCGAGGACCGCAAGGCGGAGTTCACCGTCGGCGACGGCCTCGCGGACGTCCCCGCCGGCTCCCTCGACCTCGTCCTCAACAACCCGCCCTTCCACAGCCACCAGGCCACCACCGACCGCACCGCCCGCCGGATGTTCTCCGACGCCCGGCGCGCGCTCCGGCCCGGCGGCGAACTGTGGGTCGTGGGCAACCGCCACCTCGGCTACCACGTCACGCTCCGCCGCATCTTCGGCAACGGCGAACTCGTCGCGAGCGACCCGAAGTTCGTGGTCCTGCGCGCGGTCAAGCGCTGACGCGGCCGGGCCCGCCGGGGGCGGCGGCGGCCCCTCAGGCGTCCGGGAAGACCAGGTCCAGGGTGCGCAGGCGGTCCGGGTCCGTCGTGATGTCGAGGCCGACGATCCGGCCGCGGCGGAAGCCGAACGCCACCGCCGCGACGGGACGTCCGGCCCCGAACGCCACCACCCCGACCGAGCCGTCGACCAGCGCGGGCCGCACCGCGTCACCCGGCCGCGCCGCCAGGGCCGCCGAGGCCGCCAGGGCCACCGCCGCGGCCCCGTGCACCGGACCCCGCTCCGCGTACGCGACCGCCTCCGGATCGAGCAGCCCGGCCAGCGCGACGGCGTCCCGCGCGCGTGCGGCGGCCAGGAAGGCGTCCACGAGCGCCCGCAGCCGCCCCGGATCACCCCCGTCTCCCGCCGGGCCGCCGCCCCGCAGCCGCTCCCGGGCCCGCCGCGCGCGCCGGGCGGCGTCGGCGGCCGACCCGCCCATGACCCGGGCGGTCTCCCCGGGGGCCAGCCCGAAGACGTCGTGGAGGAGGTACGCGAGCCGCTGACGGGCGTCGAGCCGGTCCAGCACGGCGAGGAAACCGATCAGGACGGTCTCGTCCAGGTCGTCCGGCACCCGTTCCGGCGCCGCCCGGTCGCGCCCCGCCGCCCCGCGCGCGTGCCCGCCGGCGTCGAGGCACGCGCGGGCGACCAGAGCCGTCAGACAGAGCCGCGCCACCGCCGGGGCGTCCGCGCCGAGGCCCGCCCTGACCCGGCCGAGGACGGCCTCCGCCGCCCCCTCCGCCCCCGCGCCCAGGAGCCGCAGGGCCACGTCCCGCAGCCGCTCCTCGTCGGCGTCGAACCACGCGCCCAGCGCGGTCACCACAGCGTCGTCGTGCATAGGGCTCTCACTTCCCGTCAGGTTCCGTCACCGGATTGACGGGCCGGCGCGGGCCGTTGTGACGCGGGGCCGGGAGGGGCGCTGTCGGTGCCGGGTGTCACGATCGAGGCAGCGACACACGGGACGCGGGGGAGGGGCCGGGATGACGGAGCGGGAGCGGGCGGTCGAGGAGATCGTCGCGGTGTTCGCCGACGCCGCGCCGGAGGGATGGCGGCGGGCCGCGTTCCACTGGCGGGAGAGCGACGGCGGGATCTCGATGGGGGGCGGGTACGAGACGGGGGACGGCGGACACCAGCGGCTGCCGCTGCGGACCGTGCACCGCCGCCTCGTCGAACCCGCCCGGGTCCTGCGGGAGTCGTGCGGGACGTCCGGCAGCACCGCCGAGCTGGAGTGCGCCGCCGACGGGACGTACCGCCTGGTCGTCGCCCCCACGGCGGGCACGCGGCCCGGTCTGGGCGACGGCGGGATCATCCTCGACCCCGCCGCCCGGCTGCCCGAGCCGGGGCTGGCAGAGGAGACCGGCACGGCGGCCCCGGCCGGCGACCCCGAGGAGGCGGTCGCGCTCTTCCGCGCGATCCTCGCGCGGCGAGCCGCGCTCCTCGGCGGTCCCGAGCGACTGCCCGCGCCCGCGCGCGAGAGCGCGATCGATGCGGCCGAGCGGCGGCTCGGCGCCCGGCTGCCCGCCGACCTCCGCGCCCTGTACGCCCTCGCCGACGGCGACCTGGTCGACGGCAGGCACCGCGACGTCCTGGGCGAGGCGGGCTGGCTGGGCCTCGACGGGATGGTCGCCGCCCACGCGCACCAGGCGGTGCCGGACTGGATGGGCTGGAGCCTCGGCTGGGACGCGGTGATCCTCGACGCCGAACCGCCCGGGCGGGTGCGGCGCTGCACCGGCGATCCCACCCGGATCCCGTTCCTCACCAACGAGGACGGGAACTACCGGGCGGTGGACCTGGCCCCGGCCCGGCACGGTCACCCCGGACAGGTGATCGTGATCGGCCGCGACCACGCCCACGGCGCCACGTACCTCACGGAGTCGGTCACGGCGCTGCTGCGGTGGGCGCTCGGCGAGCTGGAGCGGGGCGCGTACGAGGTCGCCGACGGGAACGTCTGGCTCGACCGCGCCCTCAGCTCCGCCCAGCGGCTCCGGCCGCGCCCCGGCCCGGTGGCGGAGCCGCCCGGCCCGCAGGTGCAGGAGGTCGAGGCGCGCGGCGCGGACGGCCCCGTCGACCTCGGCGCCCTCGCGGGCGCCCCGTCCCTGCGCCGGGTGACCCTCTACGGCGGGGCGTCGGCCCGGGACCTGACCCCGCTCCGTACGACCCCGGTCGAGTCGCTGACCACCGCCCTGACCGGCACGGCGGGCGGCCTGGCCCCGCTCGCCGGTCATCCCCGCCTCCGCGCCCTGCGCCTGACGGGCGCCGCCGCACCGGTCGACCTGGCCCCGCTCCGTACGGTCCCCGGCCTCTGCGGCCTGGCCCTGAGCGGGGTGCCGCTCGCCGACCCGTCGGTCCTCGCGGAGCTGCCCGGGCTGCGCTACCTGGTGCTGGACCGGCGTCAGTGGGCGGCGCTGCTCGACGCGGGCGGAGCGCCGGCGGGTCTTGCCGCCGTGGGTCTCGGCGAGCCGGACGCCGGGCTGGACGAGACGCTGGAGCTGGCCGCCCGGCTGGGTCACCCCCTGGATGCCTTCCGGGCCGAGGGAGCCCTCCCCGCCGCACCCGTCCCCGCCTCCGCGAGGAACAGACAGACGGACGCGACCCCGACGAGCCCGAGCACCCCCGGGCCGACGTAGCCGGGCCCGTCGCCGGTCGTACGGCTGCCGCCGCCCCGCAGCTCACAGAGGTACCGAGGCGGCAGGTACGCGACCCGGTGGCCCACCACGTCCGCCGCGGCCTCCGGGTCGCCCGCCACCCGGCAGGGCCGGGGCGGAAAGGCGTCGGTGCCGCTGTCGTCCGTGTCGAGCACGGCGAGCCCGACGCCGAGCAGCCCCCAGGTGTACAGCGCGGCGGCGGCGGCCGCCGCCAGCGCGGCGCCGCACCGCAACCGCGTCCGCCGCCCGGCCCGCCGCACCCCGGCCTGCCCGAGCCGGCCGAAGCCGTATCCGGCGAGCCCGACCCCGACGAGGGACACGACGACGAGGAGCACGAGAAGCGTCATCCCGCGACCTCACCAGGAGAAGCCCCTCAAGGGCCATGACGGAGCCCACAGTTCCGGTGCCGGGAAGGTCGCGCCGACCGGTCGTCAGACCTCCGACGCGCGCTCCAGCGCCGCGAGTTCCCGGTCGGCGCGCTCGGTGACGAGGGCGAGGACGCGGCCGGCGGCCGCCAGGTCCTCGGGCGGGATGCCGCCCCAGACGCGGGCGGAGAGGGGCGCCGCCTCGGCGGCGACGGTGGCGAGCAGCTCGCGGCCGGCGTCCGTGGGGAGCAGATGGGGGCCGTCGGCGACGAGCAGGGCCTTGGCCACCAGGGCGTCGAGGGCGGCACGGGCGTCCGCCGGGTCGCCCTTGACGCTCGCGCGGACCCGGGCGACGAGCTCGTCCGCGGTCAGCGGGGTCTCGGCGGTGGCCGCCGCGCGCAGCGCGATCTGCTGCAGGAACGTGGCGCCGTGCCGGCCCAGGACGTGCTCCAGGACGCCCCGGGCCGCGTAGTGGGCGAGGCCGAGCATGCGGGCGTCGGCGGCGGTCGTGGTCGTGGTCGTCGTCGTGGTCATGGTGTTGCCCCCTGAGTGGTCTCGTCGGTGGTCGTGCCGGTCTGTTCGAGTGCGGAGGGAACGAGGGAGACGTCGAGCAGGGCCGT
This sequence comes from Streptomyces sp. NPDC058955, assembly GCF_042741435.1. NCBI lineage: Bacteria > Bacillati > Actinomycetota > Actinomycetes > Kitasatosporales > Streptomycetaceae > Streptomyces > Streptomyces sp. NPDC058955. The sequence goes on from NZ_JBHYKM010000126.1 coordinate 13,404, forward strand.
CAGCTCGTCGGTGAACGCGCGGGTCCGTTCCGCGTCGAGGCCGCCCAGCGGTTCCAGGAGCTGCTGGAGCAGGTCCTGCACCACGGCGACGGCCCGCCGGGTGACGGTCCGCCCCTCCTCGGTGAGCGAGAGCTGTACGGCGCGCGGGTCCCGGGGGTCCCGTACGCGCTCGATGAGCCCGGCCGACTCCAGGGAGCGGGCGAGCTTGGAGACGTACAGCGCCTCCATCCCGGTGTGGTCGGCGAGCCGCCGCTGGCTGGGCCGCTCTCCGGCGCGCTGCATGCCGTGCAACGACGCGACCAGCGAGTACTGCGCGTGGGTGAGGCCCAGCGGCGCCACCGCGCGGTCGACCGCGACCCGCCACTTGTTGGCGAGCCGCCACACCAGAAAGCCGGGCGTGGGGCCCGGGGATCCCTTGCTCATGACGGATACAGTACATGGCTACTATGTCCATGGCTACTAAATCCGGGGCCGGTCGTGGATGCGGCCCGCCACGCCCCCCGGCACCCTGGAGAGTGAAGCCTCCGCGCGGCCTCACACACCTGATTGCATAAAACTACGACGCCACGTATAGTCATGCCATCCATGAGGAGGGTTTCGATGACGGTACGAGCAGCAGTCGCAGGCGCGAGCGGATACGCGGGCGGGGAACTCCTGCGCCTTCTCCTCGCGCACCCCCACGTCGAGATCGGCACCCTGACCGGCCACTCCAACGCCGGCCAGAAGCTCGGCGGCCTCCAGCCCCATCTGCTGCCGCTCGCCGACCGCGTCCTCGCGCCGACCACCGCCGAGGAGCTGGCCGGCCACGACGTCGTCTTCCTCGCCCTGCCGCACGGCCAGTCCGCCGCCGTCGCCGAGCAGCTCGGCCCGGACGTCCTCGTCGTCGACATGGGCGCCGACTTCCGGCTGAAGGACCCGGCCGACTGGGAGACGTACTACGGCTCCCCGCACGCCGGCACCTGGCCCTACGGCCTCCCCGAACTGCCGGGCGCCCGCGCCGCGCTGGAGGGGTCCAAGCGCATCGCGGTGCCCGGTTGCTACCCCACCGCCGTCTCGCTCGCCCTCTTCCCGGCGTACGCGGACGGGCTCGCCGCCCCCGAGGCCGTGATCGTCGCCGCCTCCGGCACCTCCGGCGCCGGCAAGGCCCTCAAGCCGCACCTGCTCGGCAGCGAGGTGATGGGCAACATGACCCCGTACGGCGTCGGCGGCGGCCACCGGCACACCCCCGAGATGATCCAGAACCTCAGCGGCCCGGCCGGCGAGCGGGTCTCGGTCTCCTTCACCCCGACCCTGGCCCCGATGCCCCGCGGCATCCTCGCCACCTGCACCGCCGCCGCGAAGCCCGGGGTGACCGCCGAGGCCGTCCGCACCGCCTACGAGAAGGCGTACGCGGACGAGCCGTTCGTCCACCTCCTGCCCGAGGGGCAGTGGCCCGCCACGGCGTCCGTCCACGGTTCCAACGCCGTTCACATCCAGGTCGCGTACGACGCGAACGCGCACCGGATCATCGCGATCAGCGCCATCGACAACCTCACCAAGGGCACCGCCGGCGGCGCGGTGCAGAGCATGAACATCGCCCTCGGCCTTCCCGAGGACACCGGACTCTCCACGATTGGAGTCGCTCCATGAGCGTCACCGCAGCGCAGGGATTCACGGCGGCGGGCATCGCCGCCGGGATCAAGCAGAACGGCAACCCGGACCTGGCCCTCGTGGTCAACACCGGGCCGCGCCGCGCCGCCGCGGGAGTCTTCACGTCCAACCGCGTCAAGGCCGCCCCGGTCGTCTGGTCCCAGCAGGTCCTCGCCGACGGCGAGCTGACCGCCGTCGTCCTCAACTCGGGCGGCGCCAACGCCTGCACCGGCCCGAAGGGCTTCCAGGACACCCACGCCACCGCCGAGAAGGTCGCCGAGGTCCTCAGCGGCCGGGGCACCGAGGTCGGCGCCGGCGAGGTCGCCGTCGCCTCCACCGGCCTCATCGGCGTCCTCCTCCCCATGGACAAGCTCCTCCCGGGCGTCGAGAAGGCCGCCGCCGAACTCTCCGCGCACGGCGGCGAGAAGGCCGCCATCGCCATCAAGACCACCGACACCGTCCACAAGACCGCCGTGGTCACCTGGGGGTCCCCCCGGACGGAGTCCGGGGGAGGCTGGACGGTCGGCGGCATGGCGAAGGGCGCGGGCATGCTCGCCCCCGGCCTCGCCACCATGCTCGTCGTCCTCACCACCGACGCCGACGTGGACGCCAAGGGCCTGGACGCCGCCCTGCGGACCGCCACCCGGCTCACCTTCGACCGGGTCGACTCCGACGGCTGCATGTCCACCAACGACACCGTCCTCCTGCTCGCCTCCGGCGCCTCCGGCATCACCCCGGCCCAGGACGACTTCGCCGAGGCCGTCCGGGAGGTCTGCGCCGACCTCGCCCGCCAGCTGATCGGCGACGCCGAGGGCGCCAGCAAGGACATCCGGATCGAGGTGATCAACGCGGCCACCGAGGACGACGCCGTCGAGGTCGGCCGCTCCATCGCCCGCAACAACCTCCTCAAGTGCGCCATCCACGGCGAGGACCCCAACTGGGGCCGGGTGCTCTCCGCCATCGGCACCACCTCCGCCGCCTTCGAGCCCGACGAGCTGAACGTCGCCATCAACGGCGTCTGGGTCTGCAAGAACGGCTCCGTCGGCGAGGACCGCGACCTCGTCGACATGCGCTACCGGGAGGTCGTCGTCACCGCCGACCTGGCCGCCGGCTCCGAGTCCGCCGTGATCTGGGCCAACGACCTGACCGCCGACTACGTCCACGAGAACAGCGCGTACTCGTCATGACCAACGCCACGCGGAAGCACACCGCCCTCCCGAAGGCCCAGACGTTGATCGAGGCCCTGCCCTGGCTCACCCGCCACCACGGCAAGACCGTCGTCATCAAGTTCGGCGGCAACGCCATGATCGACGACGAGCTGAAGGCGGCCTTCGCCCAGGACGTCGTCTTCCTGCGGCACGCCGGCCTCAAGCCGGTCGTCGTGCACGGCGGCGGCCCGCAGATCAGCGCCGCCCTCGACCGGCACGGCATCGTCAGCGAGTTCAAGGCGGGCCTGCGGGTCACCACCGAGGACGCCATGGACGTCGTACGGATGGTGCTCGCCGGCCAGGTCCAGCGCGAGCTCGTCGGGCTGCTCAACCAGCACGGCCCGCTCGCCGTCGGCCTCACCGGCGAGGACGCCCACACCATCACCGCCACCAAGCACCTGCCGGAGATCGGCGGCGAACGGGTCGACATCGGCCGCGTCGGCGAGATCACCGCCATCGACACCGGCGCCATCCAGGCGCTCCTGGAGGACGGCCGCATCCCGGTCGTCTCCTCCATCGCCCGCTCCCAGGACGACGGACATGTCTACAACGTCAATGCTGATACGGCGGCTGCGGCACTCGCTGCGGCGCTGGGCGCCGAGACCCTGATGGTCCTGACCGACGTCGAGGGCCTCTACGAGGACTGGCCGAACAGCGACGAGGTCATCAGCCGGCTCACTGCGAGCCAGCTGGAGAAGCTGCTGCCCGAGCTCTCCAGCGGCATGGTCCCCAAGATGGAGGGCTGCCTGCACGCCGTCCGCAACGGCGTCACCACCGCCCGCGTGATCGACGGGCGCGTCCAGCACTCCATCCTGCTGGAGATCTTCACCGACGAGGGCATCGGCACGATGGTCGTGCCGGACACAGAGGGGGAAGCGTGAGCAACGACCGGCTGACCGAGCGGTGGCAGGGCTCGCTCATGGACAACTACGGCACCCCGCGCCTGCCCCTGGTCCGCGGCGAGGGCGCCACGGTGTGGGACGCCGACGGCACCGAGTACCTGGACTTCGTCGGCGGCATCGCGGTGAACGCGCTGGGCCACGCCCACCCGGCGGTCGTCAAGGCGGTCACCCGCCAGATCCGGAGCCTCGGCCACGTCTCCAACCTCTTCGTCGCCGAACCGCCCGTGGCGCTCGCCGAACGGCTCCTCGGCCTCTTCGGCCGGCCGGGCCGGGTCTTCTTCTGCAACTCGGGCGCCGAGGCCAACGAGGCCGCGTTCAAGATCGGCCGGCTCACCGGCCGGACCCACATGGTCGCCACCGAGGGCGGCTTCCACGGCCGCACCATGGGCTCCCTCGCCCTCACCGGCCAGCCCGGCAAGCAGGCCCCGTTCCTGCCGCTGCCCGGCGACGTCACCCACGTCCCGTACGGCGACGCGGAGGCGCTGAGGGCGGCCGTCACCGAGGAGACGGCCCTCGTCGTCATCGAGCCCATCCAGGGCGAGAACGGCGTCGTCGTCCCGCCGCCCGGCTACCTGAAGGCCGCCCGCGAGATCACCCGCGCCACCGGCACCCTCCTCGTCCTCGACGAGGTGCAGACCGGCATCGGGCGCTGCGGCCACTGGTTCGAGCACCAGGCCCACGAGGGCGTCGACCCCGACGTCGTCACCCTGGCCAAGGGGCTCGGCGGCGGCCTGCCGCTCGGCGCCACCGTCGCCTTCGGCGCGGCCGCCGAGCTGTTCGCCCCCGGCCACCACGGCACCACCTTCGGCGGCAACCCGGTCGCCTGCGCCGCCGGCCTCGCCGTCCTCGACACCCTCGGAGCCGACGCGGCCCTCGACCACGTCAAGTCCGTCGGCGAGCGGCTGCGCTCCGGAATCGAGGGCCTCGGGCACCCGCTGGTCTCCCATGTCCGTGGTGCGGGCCTCCTGCTGGGTATCGTGCTCACCGAGCCCCTCGCGCCCCAGGTGCAGCAGGCGGCTCAGGACGCCGGCCTCCTGGTGAACGCGCCCGCCCCCGACGTCGTACGGATCATGCCTCCGCTGGTCCTCACCGACGCCGAGGCGGACACCTTCCTCCGGGCCCTGCCGGCCGTCCTCGACAAGGCGTACGAGGCGTAGCAGGCGTACGAGGCGAACGGGCAAGGACGAACCGGAGAATGAGGCGACGATGACCGACGCGCAGGGGAACGAGCACGGAGGGCCGTCGGTCCCGCAGACCCGCACCGCACGCCACCGCAGGATCGTCGACATCCTCAACCGGCAGCCGGTGCGGTCGCAGAGCCAGCTCGCCAAGCTCCTCGCGGACGACGGGCTGAGCGTCACCCAGGCGACGCTCTCCCGCGACCTCGACGAGCTCGGCGCGGTGAAGATCCGCAACACCGGCGGCGAGCTGATCTACGCGGTCCCCAGCGAGGGCGGCTTCCGCACCCCGCAGGCCCCGCTCGGCGAGTCCGCCAAGGAGGAGCGGATGCGCCGGCTCTCCGGCGAACTCCTCATCTCCGCCGAGGCGTCCGCCAACCTGGTGGTGCTCAGGACCCCGCCGGGCGCCGCCCAGTTCCTCGCGTCCGCCATCGACCAGGCCGAACTCCACGCGATCCTCGGCACCATCGCGGGCGACGACACCCTGCTGCTCATCTCCCGCGACCCGACGGGCGGTCAGGCGCTCGCCGACCACCTGCTGCGCCTCGCGCAGAAGGGGAACTGAGCGCCGTTCAGTAGCGCGTGACCGCCCGGGGGCCCCCCCCCCCGGGGCCCGCCCGGTTGGGGCCCCCCCCCCCCCGACCCCCCACCCCCGACCCCCCCCCACGCGCGCGTCGATATAAAA
>NZ_JBHYKM010000126.1:19015-22045 GCF_042741435.1 Streptomyces sp. NPDC058955
GCGCGCGCGCGGGGGGGTGCGCGCGGGCGCCCTCATCCTGGTGGTCCTCCCGTGAGTGGGGTACAGTGCGCCTTTAGCTGTCCGCGGCGCCCCCCCCCCCCCCCCGCCGGGTGCCGACGGCGATGTGCGGCCGCCGCTCCGGATCCGCCCAGGCCAGGATCGCCCGCATGGCGTCCGCCGGGACGGAGACGCAGCCGGCGGTCGCCCCGCGCCCGTTCACGTGCAGGAAGATCCCGGCGCCCCGCATCCGCACCGGGCGGGCGTAGTTGAAGCCGATGACGAGCGCGTGGGCGTACTGCGTCCCGTACGCGACGATGTGCTCGGCCTCCGCGGCGCGGCAGTCCGCCGGCAGTCCCTCGACCCAGCGGTTGTACGCGCGCGAGTCGTTGTCCTGGCACCACCAGGAGTCGTCGGTGGCCCGCACGTACCGGTACGCCGTGCCCGTCGGCGCGGGCCGGATGCCGAAGGCGTACGGCAGGTCGAAGAGGCCGGTCGGCGTGGTGTTCGTGCCCTGCCGCCGGGTGGCGCCCTCGGCCAGCCCCTTCGCCCCGAACCGGGCCGGCGCCGACCCCGCCCGCACCCACCGCCCGCCGCGCCGGTCCCACCAGGTGACGGTGCCGGTGGTGGCGGAGGTGTCCGCGGCCACGGCGGTGATCAGCTGGGAGCCGCCTCCGGTGTCCGCCATCCGCGCGGGCAGCGGGACCACCGGGGGAGTCGGCGCGGAGGCCAGGGAGAGCAGGGCGGCGCCGAGCGCCAGAAGGGTACGCATGGCGGCGACGCTAGGCCGCCCCCTCCGCGTCGGCGAGGCTACTGGGCCGACCGGGGGAGCGGCGGCAGCGGCAGCGGGAGCGCGGGCAGTCCGTCGATGCTGGTGGCGATGTGCTCCTTGCCCTCGCAGTACGTGTTGAACTCGTCGTCCGTCTTGCGGTTGAAGAAGTCGGCGTGCAGCGAACGCTCTTCGCGGTACTCCATCAGCGGGACGGCGAAGCCGCAGGAGTCGCTGATCCGGCGCGCGTGCACCAGGACGATCGCCCGCGCGCTGATCTGGTCCTTGACCGCCTCCTCGGGGAACCGGGCGAAGAGCTCCGGCCAGCGCGGGTCGTCCCGCAGGACCACCTCGCCGTCGCCGTGCACCCGCACCACGGTCGGCGGGCCGGAGAAGGCCGTCCACATGAGGGTGATCCGGCCGTTGCCGGGCTCGCGGAGATGGGCGAGGGTCTCCGCGGTGCTGCCGCCGAAGTCGACTTAGGCGAGGGTCAGTTCGTCGAGGACGACGAGGGTGCCCCGGCGGCCCTTGGGGGAGAGGTTGACATGCCCGTCACCGGACAGCGGCGCGGTGGCGGTGAAGTAGAGGGGCTGGTCCTCGATGAAGGCACGCAGCCGCCCGTCGATACGCTCGTACGTTTTTCCCATGGGTGCATTCTCCGTCGCCCCGGACCCGTCGTGGCCGGCCGTCCCACGGCTCAGACAAACCAGGGCCGCAGGGCGCGCCGCGCCTCCCGCACGACGGCGGGCTCGGGGTCGTCGAGCAGCGCCTTCATCCGCGCCGGCGCCACGGCGTCGAGCAGCCGCAGCCCGGCGACCGCCGACGCCCGCACCCGCCCGTCCGGATGCCCCGTCAACTCCCGCAGCCGCGCCGCGTCCACGCCCCGGCTGCCGCACTCGCCGAGCCCCAGCGGCGCCCGAGCCGGCGGCTCCGGAGCCGCGCACGCCGCCCGGTACAGGGCCACCGGGTCGCCCCCGCCCTGCCGCACCACCCAGCGGGCGCACGCGCGCGTGCGCCCCGACCGGTCGTAGAGGTACGGCTCCGCCTCCGCGTGCCGCCCGGCGCCGCGCAGCGCGGTCACCCCGGCCGCCCGTACCCGCCCGAAGCGAGAGCCCAGGAGGACGGGCACGGTCGCGTCCGGCCGGCCGGTGGCCACCGCCGCCGAGGAGGCCCGCTCCTGCACCACGGGGTCGTGGTCCCCGGCGGCCACCAGGGCCAGGCCGAGCCCGTCGTACAGCCCGAGGTCGAGGACGACGGCGAGCGCGGCCCGCCGGGTCGCGCCGTCGCGGCAGCCGAGCAGCAGCGCGTTCACCCGCGTCGCGTCCCCGCCCCGCAGCAGCCCGTCGAGGAGTTCCGCGACGGCGCCGCCGCGCAGGCGCCCGCCGATCCGCAGGATCACCGGCGCGGTGACGGCGAGGGCCTCGTGCGAGGCGGCGGGCAGCGCCTCCCGCAGCAGCGCCATGGCACGCGCGCGTACCGGCTGCACCCAGTCCGCGGCGCGGACCGCGAGCAGGGGCAGCAGCTCGGGCCGGCCCGCCGTGTACGACAGCGCGGCATGCCGGATCCGCCCGTCGGGGTCGCACAGCGCGAGCGCGAGCTGCGCCTCGGTCGGGGTCTCCCGCACCCGGTCGGCGGCCCGGTCCCACAGGCCGCGCCACCCGGGCCCGTGGACGCCGGTGAGCCACCCGTGCGAGGGTTCCAGGTCCCCGTGCCGGACCGCCTGCCGCACGTCCCAGTCCAGGTGCGCCCACGCCTTCGGACGCGTCACGTCCAGAACCCGGTACAGGGGCAGCCCCCGCTCCAGCCGCCGCACCGCCGCCTTCCGCGCCTCCGTCTCGTTCGTCATGGGGAGAGGCTAGGCGCCGGGGATCCGCCCCCGCCCGTGGGTTTCCGCCCGGATGGCTCACCGGCCGCGTGCCGCCCGGCGGCGCTCCTTGCGGGTGGCCCACCAGCGGTCGATCCGCTCCGCGTTCGCCTCGGCGAGGGCACGGATCGCGTCCCCGTGCGGACCCTCGGCGGCGCGCCTGTCCCACACCACCTGCAGCGCCTTGTCGCGGGCGGCGGTGCGGACCTCCCGCACGGGGTCGTCCAGCAGGCGCAGGGCGTTGAGCAGGACTTCGGGGGCGTGGCGGCCGTCGAGGAGCTCCATGGCGAGCGCCCGCGGCCCGGGCGCCCCGCCAGGCGCCGCGAGGGCGATCAGCCGCTCCGAGGGGACCGCGCGGGCGGCGCGCCCCCCGGGGCGGGGCCGCGCCAGCCCCCGCCGC
>NZ_JBHYKM010000127.1:0-21495 GCF_042741435.1 Streptomyces sp. NPDC058955
TCCCGCCACCCCGGGTGCCCCCGCGTCCCGGGCCCGGGACGCGCGCGCGGCGGCGCCGGAGCCGTCCGTGTGGCCCCGGCCGCAGTCGCTGACGGCCGCGGGGCCCGCCGTGCGGCTCGGCGAGCGGGTGACCCTGGTGGCGGACGAGGACGCCGATCCGGCGGCCCTGGCGGCCGTGCGGAGGCTGCTCGCCGAGGCCGGGGTGCGGACCGTGCACGAGGGGCTGCCGGGCGCGGGACCGGTGCTGCGCCTGTCGGGGCCGTCCGGCGAGGCGGCGCAGGAGGCGCTGGCCTCCTTCGGGGTGGCCGAGCGGGCCGACCTGCCCCGCGGCGGCTACCGGCTGGCCACCGGACGGTTCGGCGGGCGGGACACCGTGGTGCTGGACGGGGTGGGCGAGGACGGGCTGTTCCACGCCGTGCAGACGCTCCGTCAGCTCCTCGGCGAGGGCCCGGACGGGGTCGGCGGTGAGGTGCCCGGCGTCGTCGTCCGGGACTGGCCCGGCACCGCCGAGCGGGGGCTCGCGGAGGGCTTCTACGGCACCCCGTGGACGACCGGTCAGCGCCTGGCGATGCTCGACTTCCTGGGCCGCACCAAGCAGAACCGCTATCTCTACGCGCCCGGTGACGACCCGTACCGCGCGGCGCAGTGGCGCGAGCCGTACCCGGAGGCGCAGCGGGCCGGGTTCCGGGCGCTGTCCGAGCGGGCCCTCGCCAACCACGTGACGCTGGGCTGGGCGGTGGCCCCGGCCCAGTCGATGTGCCTGTCCTCGGACGCGGACGTGGCGGCGCTGACGCGGAAGCTGGACGCCATGCGCGAGCTCGGCTTCCGCTCCTTCCAGCTCCAGTTCCCGGACGCCGGGTACGGCGAGTGGACCTGCGACGAGGACGCCGACGCGTTCGGGCGGGACGCGGCGGGCGCGGCCCGGGCGCACGCGCGCGTGGCGAACGCGGTGGCCCGGCACCTGACCGAGCACCACCCGGACGCGGAGCCGCTGACGGTGCTGCCGACGGAGTACTACCAGGAGGGCACCAGCGAGTACCGGTCGGCGCTCGCGGGGGCGCTCGACGCGCGCGTGCGGGTGGCGTGGACGGGCGTCGGGGTGGTGCCGCGCACCATCACCGGCACCGAACTGGCCGGGGTGCGGGCGGCCCTGGGCCAGCGGCCGCTGGTCACCATGGACAACTACCCGGTGAACGACTACGCGCAGGACCGGCTCTTCCTGGGGCCCGCCACGGGCCGGGAGCCCGCGGTCGCGGCCGGTTCGGCCGCCTATCTGGCGCACGCGATGGAGCAGCCGGCCGCCTCCCGGATCCCGCTGTTCACCACCGCCGACTTCGCCTGGAACCCGCGCGGTTACCGGCCCGGGGAGTCGTGGCGGGCGGCCGTCGCCGACCTGGCGGGCCCGGATCCGGCCGCGCGGGCGGCGCTCGACGCGCTGGCCGGGAACGCGGCCTCGTCGCTCCTCGCCCCGGACGCCGAGTCGGCCGGCCTGAAGCCGCTGATGAAGGCCTTCTGGTCGGCCCGGAGCTCCGGGACGGCGGCGGCCCGGGACAGGGCGGGGCGGGAGCTGCGGGCCGCGTTCACGGTGATGCGGGAGGCGCCGGAGCGGCTGGCCGGGACGGCCGGCGGGGCGCTGCGCGCCGAGTCGGGGCCCTGGCTGGAGCAGCTGTCCCGGTACGGGGCGGCGGGCGAGGCGGCCGTCGACATGCTCCTCGCGCAGGCGCGCGGCGACGGTCCCGCGGCCTGGCAGGCGCAGCTGCGCCTGGAGCCGCTGCGTCCGCGGATCGCGGCGAGCGGGGCGACGGTCGGCGACGGGGTCCTCGACCCGTTCCTGGACCGGGCGGTGAAGGAGGCGGCGGCCTGGACCGGTGCCGACCGCGACCCGGAGCGCGAGGTGGACCGGGCCACCGGCTCGTACACGGTGAGGCTGGACCGGGCGCGGCCGGTGGAGGCGGTGACGGTGCTGGCCGGGAAGGCCGCGCGGGAGCCCTCCGGCGACGACGGGAAGCCGGGCGCGGAGCGGGCCCCGCACGCGCGCGTGGAGGCGTACGTGGCGGGCGAGGGCTGGCGCCCGCTGGGGCCGCTGGACGCGTCGGGCTGGACGCAGACCGAGCTGAAGGGGCTGCGCGCCGAGGCGCTGCGGATCGTCTGGGACGGCGAGGGACCGGCGCCCGACGTGCGGTCGCTGGTGCCGTGGTTCGCGGACGGGCCGCGGGCCGGTCTGGAGCTGGCCCGGACGGAGGCGGACCTGGAGGCCGGCGGCGCGGCGGGCCGGGTGGAGCTGAAGCTGACCGGGAACCGGGCGGCCGGGGTGCGGGGCCCGCTGACCGCGAAGGCGCCGAAGGGCATCACCGTACGGCTGCCGGAGGAGGCGTCGGTGGAGCGCGGCGGCACGACGACGGTGCCGATGGAGGTGTCGGTGGCGCCGGGCACGCCGTCCGGGGAGTACCGGGTGCCGGTGGCCTTCGCGGGCGAGGAGCGGGTGCTGACGGTGCGGTCCCATCCGCGGACCGGCGGCCCCGACCTGGCCCGTACGGCGACGGCCTCCTCGTCCGGCGACGAGACGGCGGACTTCCCGGCCGCGCTGGCGGTGGACGGCGATCCGGCGACCCGCTGGTCCTCGCCGGCGGAGGACGGCGCCTGGTTCCAACTGGAGCTGGCCGAGCCGGCCCGGATAGGGCAGGTGGTGCTGCACTGGCAGGACGCGCACGCCGCCCGCTACCGGGTGCAGGTCTCCGCCGACGGCCGGATCTGGCGGACCGCGGCGACCGTCACGGACGGGCGGGGCGGCCGGGAGTCGGTGCGGATGGACGCGGCGGACACCCGCTTCCTGCGGGTGCAGGGCGAGAAGCGGGCGACGCCGTACGGCTACTCGCTCTGGTCGGTGGAGACGTACGCGGTGGCCGAGGAGCGGGCCCCGGACCGGGACGCGCCCGAGCCGGACGCGCCGGAGGAGGACGCGCCGAAGCCGGACGCGCCGGACCAGGACGCGCCGGAGGAGGGCGCCGCCCCCTGAGCGGCGGCGCCCTCGCCTCCGTACCCCGGCCGGACCGGCCCGGGAACGCGAAAGGCCCGGATCTCAGCCGGTCGTCAACGCCCCCGCGGGGGTGTCGGCGACGGAGTCGATCCGGGCCATCGCGTCCTCGGCGCCGTACGGCGTGAGGTAGGGCAGCCACCGTGGGTCCCGGTGGCCGGTGCCGATGATCCGCCAGGCCAGGCCGGTCGGCGGCGCGGGTTGGTGACGCAGCCGCCAGCCGATCTCCCGCAGGTGCCGGTCCGCCTTGAGGTGGTTGCAGCGGCGGCAGGCCGCCACCACGTTCTCCCAGGCGTGCGTCCCGCCCCGGCTGCGCGGGATGACGTGGTCGACGCTGGTGGCCACTCCCCCGCAGTACATGCAGCGCCCGCCGTCGCGTGCGAAGAGGGCCCGTCGGGTCAAGGGAACGGGCCCCCGGTAGGGGACCCGCACGAAGCGCTTCAGCCGTACCACGCTGGGCGCGGGGACGACCTGATGCTCGCTGTGCAGGAAGGCGCCGGACTCCTCGATGCAGAGAGCCTTGTTCTCCAGCACGAGGACGAGTGCGCGGCGGAGCGGTACGACGCCCAGGGGCTCGTACGACGCGTTGAGGACCAGGACATGCGGCACGGATGCCTCCTATGGCGCCGGCGGCGCGTGGCTCGCGCCGGGACGAACTGCTCTCAGTCTCTCCTCATGCCTGGTCGGAGCGCCACCACGTTCCCGCGATCGCCGGGGGCGGGCCGGACGTGTTCTCGACCACATCGGCATGTCTCCCGGGTATGTGCCCGGGTGAGGTCGGTCTCTCCCTCGAACAGGGCAACCGTTCCGCGTCCGATGCCCCGTTAGGGTGGATGGCCTGCGTACGCGATGCCTGGAGGTTGTCCCGTGTCCTGGTCCGTCCTGGCGGCCGCCACCGACCCCGAGCCGATTCCGGTGACCCTGGACGAGGCGGCCGAGAAGGCCACCGACGCGGCGAGCTGGGTGGAGGAGAACTGGTCCACCTGGCTGAACACCGGTCTGCGGATCCTGCTGATCCTGGTCGTCGCCCTGCTGCTGCGGTGGGCCGTCCGCCGCGCCCTGACGAAGCTGATCGAGCGGATGAACCGCTCCGCCCAGGCGGTGGAGGGGACGGCGCTCGGCGGACTGCTCGTCAACGCGGAGCGCCGGCGCCAGCGGTCCGAGGCGATCGGATCGGTGCTGCGGTCGGTGGCCTCGTTCCTGATCCTGGGCACGGCCGGTCTGATGGTCCTGGGCGCCTTCGACATCGACCTGGCGCCGCTGCTCGCCTCGGCCGGTGTGGCCGGTGTGGCGATCGGCTTCGGCGCGCGGAACCTGGTGACGGACTTCCTCTCCGGCGTCTTCATGATCCTGGAGGACCAGTACGGCGTCGGCGACTCGGTCGACGCGGGCGTGGCCTCCGGCGAGGTCGTCGAGGTGGGGCTGCGGGTGACCAAGCTGCGCGGCGTCGACGGCGAGATCTGGTACGTGCGCAACGGCGAGATCAAGCGGATAGGGAACCTCAGCCAGGGCTGGGCGACGGCCTCGGTCGACGTCACGGTCCGGCCGACGGAGGACCTGGACCGGGTGCAGGGCGTCATCGCGGCGGCCGGCGAGACCATGGCGAAGGACGAGCCGTGGAACGAGCGGCTGTGGGGTCCGGTGGAGGTCCTCGGCCTCACCGAGGTGCTGCTCGACTCGATGACCGTCCGGGTCTCCGCGAAGACGATGCCGGGCAAGAAGCTGGGCGTCGAGCGCGAGCTGCGCTGGCGGATCAAGCGCGGCCTGGACGAGGCCGGCATCCGGATCGTCGGCGGGCTGCCCGCGCAGGCGGAGGAGCCGGCGCCGGCCGACCCGACGGCCGGCATGGCGGCCCCCTCGGTCTTCTCCAGCGCGACCTCGCCGCAGTCGGCGGCGGCCACGCCGCTGCCGCGGACGGACCTCAGCAAGCCCTGATCCGCCGCCCCACCCGTCCTCGACACCCCCGCCGGTAACGCTTCGGTTGCCGTCGGGGGTGTCGTGCGTGTGCGGGTATTGACGCCCCGCCGACACCCGTCCTACCGTCCTCCCAACCGGATAGGAAACTTTCCTAACAGTGTGGAAGGCAGGTGCGACCGTCATGGCGGGCATCCAGGGCACCCCCGGCACCCCGCGGGTGCTGCGGGCCATGAACGACCGCGCCGCGCTCGACCTCCTCCTGGAGCACGGCACCCTCTCCCGGACCCGGATCGGCAAGCTCACCGGCCTCTCCAAGCCGACCGCCTCGCAGCTCCTCGCCCGCCTCGAAGCCGCGGGCCTGGTCCGGGTCACCGGCACCACCGAGGGCCGCCCCGGCCCCAGCGCCCAGCTGTACGCGCTCGAACCGGGCGCCGGGTACGCCGCCGGGCTCGACGTGAACCAGCACCGCATCCGCGCCGCCGTCGCCGACATCACCGGCGCCGTCGCCGGCGAGTACGAGCTCCGCACCGGGGGCCGTACCGGGGACGGCGTGGTCCGCCAGGTCACCGACGCCCTCGACGGGGCCGTCAAGGCGGCCGGGCTCACCCGCGCCGACGTCCGCCGCCTGGTCATCGGCACCCCCGGCGCCTTCGACCCGGCCACCGGACGCCTCCGGTACGCCTCCCACCTGCCCGGCTGGCACTCCCCCACGCTGCTCGAAGAGCTGGCCGCGGTCCTGCCCATGCCCTTCGAGTACGAGAACGACGTCAACCTGGTGGCCGTCGCCGAGCGGGCCCTCGGCGCCGCCCGCGGCCACGAGGACTTCGTGCTGCTGTGGAACGAGGAGGGCCTCGGCGCCGCCCTCGTCCTCGGCGGCCGGCTGCACCGCGGCTTCACCGGCGGCGCCGGCGAGGTCGGCTTCCTGCCGGTCCCCGGCACCCCGCTGGTCCGCCAGGTCACCCAGGCCAACTCCGGCGGCTTCCAGGAGCTCGCCGGCGTCCAGTCGGTGCCCCGGATCGCCCGCGCGATCGGCATCGACACGCCCGAGCAGCCCTATGTGGCCGTGGCGTCCGGGCTGCTCGCCCGGGCCGCCGAAACCCCCGACGAGGGCCCGTACGCGGAGCTGCTCGACCGGTACGCCGAGCGGCTCGCCACCGGTCTCGCCTCGCTCGTCGCCGTCCTCGACCCCGAACTCGTCGTGCTGTCCGGAGACGTCCTCGTCGCCGGCGGCGAACCGCTGCGGGCCCGCGTCCAGGCCGAGCTCGCCGACCTCGCGGCCTCCCGGCCGCGCCTCGTCCTCACCGCCGTACCGCACGAACCCGTGCTGCGCGGGGCGCTGGAGAGCGCCCTCGCCACCACCCGCGACGAGGTCTTCGACACCTCGCGCTGACCCGCCCCGGCCCGACCCCTCGCCCATCCTCCTTTCCCCAGCCCGCCAAGGGAGACACCGCCATGCCCGCACGCGCCCGCAGAGCCGCCGCCGCGCTCGCCGCCACCGCCTCGCTCGCCCTCTTCGCCACCGCCTGTACCGGCTCCGCGGACAACGCGGCGAGCGACGACCCCAAGGCCGAGACCACCCTCACCTTCTGGCACGGCTGGACGGCCCCCTCCGAGGTCAAGGCGATCGAGGAGAACGTCGCCCGCTTCACCAAGGCCCACCCGAACATCAAGGTGAAGGTCGTCGGCAACATCAACGACGACAAGCTCGGCCAGGCGCTGCGCGCGGGCGGCTCCAACGGACCCGACGTGGTCGCCTCGTTCACCACGGCCAACGTCGGCAAGTTCTGCCACACGGGCGCGCTCGCCGACCTCAAGCCCTTCGTCGAGAAGGACAAGCTGGACCTCGACAAGATCTTCCCGAAGGTCCTCCAGGACTACACCCAGTTCCAGGGCAAGCGCTGCACGATGCCGCTGCTCTCCGACGCGTACGGGCTCTACTACAACAAGGACGCCTTCCGGAAGGCCGGCCTCGACCCGGAGGCGCCGCCGAAGACCTGGTCCGAGTTCACCGAGGTCGCCAAGAAGCTGACGAAGACCAAGGGCGACTCGTACGAGCGGCTCGGCTTCATGCCGAACTACCTCGGCTACGAGACGGTCGTCTCGCACTACATGTCGCAGTGGGGCCACGGCGGTTACTTCGGCGCGGACGGCCGGTCGACGGTCGCCACCGACCCCGCGTTCGCCGAGATGATGACGTACCAGAAGTCGCTGGTGGACGCGCTCGGCGGCTTCCAGAAGCTGGACAAGTACCGCACCACCTTCGGTGACGAGTGGGGCGCCAAGCACCCCTTCCAGACCGGCCAGGTCGCCATGCAGCTGGACGGCGAGTGGCGGCTGAACTTCATCAAGGAGGCCAAGGTCCCCTTCGAGGTCGGCGTCGCGCCGCTGCCGGTCGCCGACGACGAGGTCGCCGAGTACGGCAAGGGCTACCTCTCCGGCACGATCATGGGCATCGCGCCGCAGTCGAAGAAGCAGAACGCCGCCTGGGAGCTGGTCAAGTACATGACCACGGACACCGAGGCCGTGGTGGGCTTCGCCAACGCCATCGGCAACGTCCCCTCCACCCTGGACGCCCTGAAGTCCCCGGACCTGAAGTTCGACGCCCGCTTCAAGACCTTCCTCGACATCGCCCGGCACCCGAAGTCCACCACCTCGGACGGCGCGGTGAACGGCTCCGCGTACCAGGACACCCTCCAGAAGTTCGCCCAGCAGTACGAGAAGGGCCAGGTCACCGACCTGAAGAAGGGCCTCGCGGACACCGCCGCGCAGATCGACCGCGACATCGCCGCGGCGAAGTGACGGCCGGAAACCGCTCATGAGCACGGACACCCTGCCCGCGACGGAGGCGGCCGCCCCGGCCGCCTCCGCCCCCGGGGCGCGGAACACGCTGCGGGCCAAACGCCGCCGCAACGCGCTCCGCACCCTGGCCTTCATGTCGCCCTGGCTGATCGGCTTCGGCTTCTTCTTCGCCTACCCCCTCGTCTCGACCGTCTACTTCTCGCTGATGAAGTACGACGGGCTCAACCCGCCCGAGTGGCGCGGCCTGGACAACTGGACGTACGTCTTCACGTCCTTCCCGCAGTTCTGGCCGGCCCTCCAGAACACCCTCTGGCTCTGTGTCGTCATGGTGAGCTGCCGGGTCGTCTTCGGCCTCGGCATCGGCCTGCTGATCACGAAGATCAAGACGGGCGCCGGGGTCTTCCGGACCCTCTTCTACCTGCCGTACCTGGCCCCGCCGGTGGCGGCGACCCTCGCCTTCGTCTTCCTGCTCAACCCGGGCACCGGACCGGTCAACTCGCTCCTGGAGTCGGTCGGTCTGCCCGCCCCCGCCTGGTTCAACGACGCGGCCTGGGCCAAGCCGGCCCTCACCGTCCTCGCCGTGTGGGGCGTCGGCGACCTCATGGTCATCTTCATGGCCGCCCTGCTCGACGTGCCCAAGGAGCAGTACGAGGCCGCCGAGCTGGACGGCGCGGGCCCCTGGCAGCGGTTCCGGCACATCACCCTGCCGAACATCTCGCCGATCATCCTCTTCGCCCTGGTCACCGGGGTCATCGGCGCGATGCAGTACTACACGCAGCCGATCGTGGCCGCCAAGGTCGCCTCGGGGAAGATGGGCGGATCCGGCGAGGTCTTCGTCCCCGGCTACCCGGACGACTCCACGCTCACCCTGCCGCAGCTCGTCTACAACCTCGGCTTCAGCCAGTTCAACTACGGCGCGGCCTGTGTGATCGCGCTCGTGCTCTTCGCCTTCTCCATGGCCTTCACCGCCCTGCTCATGCGGCGGCGCGGCGGCCTGATCGGCTCGGGTGACTGAACCATGACCGTGTCCCTGACCGCGCCCGCCGCCCGGACGGCCCGCCGCAAGGCCCTGCTGCACTGGATCGCCGTGCACTCCCTCGGGATCGCCGCGGCCCTCTTCTTCGTCCTGCCGTTCGTCTTCGTCGTCCTCACCTCGCTGATGAGCGACCAGCAGGCGCTCACCCGCGATCTCACCCCGGACACCTGGCACTTCGAGAACTACGTCAAGGTCATCGAGACGCCCGGCTTCCTCACCTGGTGGAAGAACTCGCTGCTCTACGCCGGGCTCGGCACCGTCCTCGTCGTGGTGTCGTCGATCCCCGTCGCCTACGCGCTCGCCAAGTTCCGCTTCCGCGGCCGGCACCTGTCGCTGCTGCTCGTCATCTCGATGATGATGTTGCCGCCGCAGGTCGTGATCATCCCCATGTACCTGTTCTGGGCCAAGCAGATGGACCTCTCG
Source organism: Streptomyces sp. NPDC058955 (assembly GCF_042741435.1). Lineage (NCBI taxonomy): Bacteria > Bacillati > Actinomycetota > Actinomycetes > Kitasatosporales > Streptomycetaceae > Streptomyces > Streptomyces sp. NPDC058955. Next base: position 9,210 of record NZ_JBHYKM010000127.1, read on the forward strand.
GGGTCGCTCTGGCCGCTGGTCATCCCGCTGGCCTTCGGGGACGCCTTCGCCGTCTTCCTGCTGCGCCAGTTCCTCCTCACCATCCCCGACGAGTACGTCGAGGCGGCCCGGATCGACGGCTGCGGCGAACTGCGCACCCTGCTGCGGATCGTGCTGCCGATGGCGAAGCCCGGCATCGCCGCCGTCGCCCTCTTCCAGTTCTTCTACTGCTGGAACGACTACTTCGGGCCGCAGATCTACGCCTCCGAGAACCCGGCCGCCTGGACGCTCAGTTACGGCCTGGAGTCCTTCAAGGGCGCGCACCACACCGACTGGAACCTGACCATGGCCGCGACCGTCCTGGTCATGGCCCCCGTGATCCTCGTGTTCTTCTTCGCCCAGAAGGCGTTCGTCGAGGGAGTCACCCTGACCGGAGTGAAGGGCTGATACGAGAATGAAGCTCGCTGTCGTGGGGGGCGGCTCCACCTACACCCCCGAACTGATCGACGGATTCGCGCGGTTGCGCGACACCCTGCCCATCACCGAACTCGTCCTCGTCGACCCCGCCGCCGACCGGCTGGACCTCGTCGGCGGGCTCGCCCGGCGGATCTTCGCCAAGCAGGACCACGACGGGACGATCACCACCACCACCGACCTCGACGCGGCCGTCGAGGGCGCCGACGCCGTCCTCCTCCAGCTCCGCGTCGGCGGCCAGGCCGCCCGGAACCAGGACGAGACCTGGCCGCTGGAGTGCGGCTGCGTCGGCCAGGAGACCACCGGCGCCGGCGGCCTCGCCAAGGCGCTGCGCACGGTCCCCGTCGTCCTCGACATCGCCGAGCGGGTCCGGCGCGCCAACCCGGACGCCTGGATCATCGACTTCACCAACCCCGTCGGCATCGTCACCCGTGCGCTGCTGCAGGCCGGGCACAAGGCCGTCGGACTCTGCAACGTCGCCATCGGCTTCCAGCGCAAGTTCGCGAAGCTCCTCGACGTGGCCCCGTCCGAGATCCACCTCGACCACATCGGCCTCAACCACCTCACCTGGGAGACCGGCGTCCGGCTCGGCGGCCCGGACGGCGAGGACGTGCTGCCCCGGCTGCTCGCCGAGCACGGCGACACCATCGCCGGCGACCTGCACCTGCCGCGCCTGGTGATGGACCGCTTCGGCGTCGTCCCCTCGTACTACCTGCGCTACTACTACGCGCACGACCAGGTCGTGGAGGAGCTGCGCACCAAGCCGTCGCGGGCCGCCGAGGTCGCCGCGATGGAGAAGGAACTCCTGGAGATGTACGGGGACCCGGCGCTCGACGAGAAGCCGGCGCTGCTCGGCAAGCGCGGCGGCGCCTTCTACTCGGAGGCGGCCGTGGACCTGGCGGCCTCGCTGCTGGGCGGGGCGGGTTCGCCGTACCAGGTGGTGAACACCCGCAACGGCGGCACGCTGCCGTTCCTGCCGGACGACGCGGTCATCGAGACGCAGGCGGCGGTCGGGCCCGGCGGCGCGGTGCCGCTGCCGGTCGCGCCGGTGGACCCGCTGTACGCCGGCCTGATCGCGAACGTCACCGCCTACGAGGACCTGGCGCTCGACGCGGCCCTGCGCGGCGGCCGGGAGCGGGTCTTCAAGGCGCTGCTCGCCCACCCGCTGGTCGGGCAGTACGCGTACGCCGAGCAGCTCACCGACCGGCTGATCGCCCACAACCGGGAGCACCTCGCGTGGGCGTGAACGGGGGGCTGCTCGCGGTCGACGCGGGCAACAGCAAGACCGACGTGGCGGTCCTCGCACCGGACGGCACGGTGCTGGGCGCGGCGCGCGGAGGCGGCTTCCAGCCGCCGCTGGTGGGGGTGGCGGCGGCCGTCGACGGGCTGGCGGAGATCGTGGGGCGGGCGGCGGCCGACGCCGGTGTCCCCCTCTCCTTCGCACACGTCACGGCCTGCCTGGCCAACGCGGACCTGCCGGTCGAGGAGGCCGCGCTGGAGCGGGAGCTGACGGGGCGGGGGTGGAGCGCCTCGGTACGGGTCCACAACGACACCTTCGCGATCCTGCGGGCCGGGCTCGACGAGCCGCGCGGGGTGGCCGTGGTCTGCGGCGCCGGGGTGAACTGCGTGGGCATGACCCCGGACGGGCGGACCGCCCGCTTCCCGGCGCTCGGGAAGATCTCCGGGGACTGGGGCGGGGGCGGCGGCCTCTCCGACGAGGCCATGTGGTTCGGGGCCCGCGCGGAGGACGGCCGGGGCGAGCCGACCGAGCTGGCCCGGGCGCTGCCCGCGCACTTCGGCCTGGAGACCATGTACGCGCTGATCGAGGCCGTGCACCTGGGCCGGATCCCGCACGCGCGGCGGCACGAGCTGACGCCGGTGCTGTTCCGGGTGGCGGCGGAGGGCGACCCGGTGGCGCTGTCGCTGGTGCACCGGATGGCCGAGGAGGTCGTGGCCCTGTCGACGGTGGCGCTGCGGCGGCTCGGACTGCTGGACGAGGAGGCGCCGGTGGTCCTCGGCGGCAGCGTCCTCGCCGCGCGGCACCCGCAGTTGGACGCCCGGATCCTCGAACTCCTCGCGGAGCGGGCGCCGAAGGCGGTCGTCCGGTTCGTCACGGCGCCGCCGGTGCTGGGCGCGGGGCTGCTCGCCCTGGACGAGCGGGGGGCGGGGCCGGAGGCGGCGGAGCGACTGCGGGCGCACTACGCGGGCTGACGCCCCGCACATGTTCACCTGTTCGAGCGATCCCCCGGGTGGAACCGATCCGGGGGATCCGTCGTATTCAGAGTGAAAGGTGTTCGAAGCGGGTTCGATACGGGGCCGGGGAGGCGACGAGGGGGCCTCGCCCGCGGAAGTCCCGGGAGCGTCGGGCACGATAGGCACAAGATCGTGTCATTCCCGGTGTGCGGGCGGGCCGCCTGCGGCCATACTGCTCGCCGGGGTCGATCGACGTCGAGACCGAGGGGGAGGTCACGTGACACACCCGCCGAGCGCGCCCGCCGCGGCGCCGCACCCGGCATCCGCGCCCGCGCGGCCGGCCGTGCCCGGGCAGGTCTCGCGCGCCGCCGCCGTCGGTGCCGCTCCGCCGCCCGCGCGGGGGGCGTGGGCGACCGGGCGCGAGGTGCTGCGGGAGGCCGCGACGACCGAGCCGGGCCGGCTGCGGATCCTCGGCGCCGTCCTCGCGCTGCTCGTCCTCGCGCTCGGCACGATCGCCGGACTGGAGGCGGCCGACCGGGCCGGCTCCGCCGAGGACGTCGTCGGGCGCAGCCAGCCGCTGAGCGCCGACGCCGCCGCGATCTACCGCTCCCTGGCCGACGCGGACTCGACGGCCGCGGCCGGCTTCCTCGCCGGGATCATCGAACCGGCCGAGTCCCGCGCCCGCTACGACCGGGACATCGCGACCGCCTCCCGGCTCCTGGTGAAGGCCGCGGCGAACACGGACGGTTCGGGCGAGTCGGCCCGCGAGATCACCACCCTCAACGAACTGCTGCCGCGCTACACCGGGCTGATCGAGCGCGCCCGGGCCGCCAACCGGCAGGGCCTGCCGCTCGGCGGCGCCTATCTGCGGTACGCGAACCAGGAGATGACGGCCCGGCTGCTGCCCGCCGCCGAGCGGCTGTACGCGGCGGAGACCGCCCGGCTGCACCAGGACGACGACGACGCCCGCGCCTGGCCGTACCTGGCGCTCGGCGCCGGGGTGCTGGCCCTCGGCGCGCTGGGGTGGGCGCAGCGGCGGGAGTACCGGCGGACCAACCGGGTGTTCAGCCGGGGGCTGCTCGCCGCCACCGCCGCCTCCGTGCTGGTGCTGCTGTGGCTGGCCGGGGCGCACACGGTGGCCCGGGCCGGCCTGGGCTCGGCGCAGTCGGAGGGGCAGCAGTCGCTCCAGCTCCTCAACGAGGCGCGGATCAGCTCCCTCAAGGCCCGTGCCAACGAGAACCTGACGCAGGTCGCCCGGGGCGCGGTGCTCACCGACGACGGGAAGAACGACAAGTACGAGGCGGAGTACGCGACCGGGATGGACGCGCTCGCCGACGCGCTCGCCCGGGCGACCCGACTCACCGACGACGAGGCCGGCCGGGCTCCGCTGGCCGAGGCCACGGCCCGGGTCGAGGAGTGGCGGAAGCGGCACGCCGAGGCGCAGAAGCGCGGTGAGGACGGCGACTACCGCGGCGCCCTCGACCTGATCGTCGGGCCGCGGGGCGAGGCGGAGCCGAAGGAGTCGGCCGGCTGGTCCTTCGACCAGGTCGACGCGGCCCTGGAGCGGGCCCTCACCCATGAGCAGGACGAGTTCACCCGCTCCGCGCGCGGGGCGGTGGACGCGCTGACCGGGCTGCCGCTGGGCGCGGCGGCGCTGGGCGCGCTGGGCGCGCTGGGCGCGGTGCTCGGCATCAACCGAAGACTGTCGGAGTACCGGTGAGAGGGGGCGGAATGGCACACGACGGCGAGCCGGCGGCGCGACGGGCGGCCCGGCGGCTGCGGGGCTGGGGCGGCGTGGCCGCGATGGGCGCGGCCTGCGCGCTGACCGCCTCCCTCACCCTGCTGCCGCTGACCCGGGACGCGGGCGGCGCGGACCCGTCCGCCGGCCCCTTCGGGCCGGGCCCCGGGGTGGGCACGGGCCTCCAGGTCAAGGCCGACACCTGCGAGAACCCGCAGGCGTCGCTGCGGCCGTCGACCGTGGACGGGCCGTCGGTCGCCGCCATCAAGGAGCGCGGGAAGCTGATCGTCGGCGTCGACCAGTCCAGCTACCGCTGGGGCTTCCGGAACCCGGAGACCGGCACCCTGGAGGGCTTCGACATCGCCCTGGCCCGGGCGATCGCCAAGGACCTGCTGGGCGACGAGGAGGCGGTCGTGCTGCGCGCCGTGCCGACCAACCAGCGGATCGCGGCCCTGGACAGCGGCAAGGTGGACCTCGTGGTCCGCACGATGACCATCAACTGCAAGCGGATCAAGCAGGTGGCGTTCTCCACCGCCTACTTCCGGGCCGGACAGCAGGTGCTGGCCCCCAAGGACTCCCCGGTCACCGGCTACGACGCCTCGCTGAAGGGCCGGCGGGTCTGCACCGCCGAGGGGTCGACGGCCTACGAGGCGCTGGAGGAGAAGTCCTTCGGCGCGGTCATCAGGGACGAGGGCGACGGCACCCCCGCCGACCGGAACCTGCTGACCGTCCCCAACCAGCTCGACTGCCTGGCCCGGCTCCAGATGGGCGAGGTCGACGCGGTCGTCACCGACAACGCGCTGGCGGCCGGACAGGCCGCGCAGGACCCGGCGGTGGAACTGAAGGGCGAGCCGTTCACCGAGGAGTACTACGGGGTGGCGGCGAAACTGGGCAACGACGACCTGGTGCGCCGCGTCAACAAGGTCCTGGAGGACTACCGGAAGGGCCCCTGGCAGGCGGCGTACCGGACCTGGCTGGAGGCGGGCCTCGGGAAGGCCGAACCGCCCCTCCCGCTGTACAAGTAGAAGGAGATGAGGAGAGCGATGGGCGTCACGGGACCCCCTGGGCCGGTGATGGACCGGGACGAGGTGGACCGTGCGCTGGCGCGCCTCGGCGCGGAGCACAAGGCGGTCGAGGACTCGCTCCTCGCGCTCCAGGACCACGCCGGCCGGCGGCTCCTCGAAGGCGCCGGGCTGACCGGCACCACCCGGGAGCGCTGGGAGTCGACCGAGCGGACCATCACCGTGCTCTGGACCTGCTTCGACGCGTACACGGCGGCGCTGCGGGAGGCCCGGGAGGTCCGGTCGCGGCACAAGTGGCCGAACCGGGAGGAGCTGGCGGAGCTGACCGAGCGGCTGCGCGGCGACTCCGTGCACGTGCCGGGCGGGGCGGGCGAGGAGGCGCTGCTCGCCGAGCGGTTCACCCTCGACGGCCTGGTGCGGCGGATGAACGAGCTGTACGCGGCCTCGCTCGACGTGGTGGTCACGGCGGACGCGGTGTGGTCGGCGCTGCCCGCGCGGATAGACCTGCTCGCCGCCGAGCTGGGCCGGACCCGGTCGCTGGCGCACTCGGTCGGGGTGCGGCCCGGGGAGCATCCGGCCGGGGACGAGCTGGAGTCGATCACCGCCGAGCTGGCCGAGCTGCGGTCCCGGGTGGTGACCGACCCGCTGGCGTTCTGGCGTCCGGCGGCGGGCAGTTCGGCGCCGGGCGGCGGCCGTCCCGACACCGCGCGGTACGACCGGGCGGCGCTCGCCCTGGAGGACGTCCGGCGGGAGATCGAGGCCGTCCTCGCGGTGCGACAGGACTCCGAGGAGCGGTTGCTGCGGCTGCGGGACGTGCTGTCCCGGGCGGACCGGACCCTCGCCGAGGCGCGGGTGGCGCGCGGCGAGGTGCTGGCGAAGATCGCCGCCTCCGAGGTGCCGGCCGTGAGCGGGCCGCCGACGGCGCTCCAGGAGCGGCTCCAGGCCGCCGCCGAGCACCGCAGGCACGCCCGGTGGCACCGGCTCTCACCGCTGCTCGACGCGCTGGAGCGGGAGGCGGAGGAGGAGTTGCTGCGGGCCCGCGACTCGCTGACGGCGGTGACGGCGCCGCTGGCGGTGCGGGCGGAGCTGCGCGGCCGGCTGGACGCGTACCGGGCGAAGGCGGTCCGGCTCGGCGGGGCGGACGACCCGTTCCTGACGGAGCGGTACGACACGGCGCGCCGGATGCTGTGGAGCGCGCCCTGCGACCTGCGGGCGGCGGAGCAGGCCGTGCTGCGCTACCAGCAGGCGGTGGCGGATCTGCTGTCCGGTCCGCGGGACACGGAAGGACGACAGTGGTGAGCGGTCTGAGAACGCCGGGGAGCTGCCAGCGGCCCACGTGCGAGGGCGCGTACGAGGACGTCGGCGGCGGCGAGCTGTACTGCGACACCTGCGGTCTCGCGCCGGTGGTGGCGCCCAGCGGGCACCTCCAGGCCAATCCGACCGGGGTCGCGGTGCCGGGGAAGCACCGGAGCGGCACGGGCGCGGGCTTCGGCACGCCGTCCGAGGCGGCGGCCTGGGGCCCCGACTCGGCGTCGGCGCGCAGCGGTTCGCGGGCGTCCTCGCGGGCCTCGTCGCGCTCCTCGTCGTCCCGCCGCTCGGTGTCGGGGCGGCTGTCGCAGGCGCTGTCCGGGCGGGCCACCGGCCGTTCGGTGTCGGTGCGCAGCTCCGGTTCGTCGGTCGCGCAGTCGGCCCGGAAGCGGCTGGGCGCGGGGCTGGTCGCGATCCCGGAGGTGCCGCGCCCGGACCCGCGCGCGGCGGTGATGGCCCACCCCGAGGTGCCGGAGCGGAAGCGATTCTGCTCGCGTTCCGACTGCGGTGCTCCGGTGGGCCGTTCGCGCGGCGACCGGCCGGGCCGCACCGAGGGCTTCTGCACCTCGTGCGGGCACCCGTACTCCTTCGTGCCGAAGCTGCGGGCCGGTGACGTGGTGCACGGCCAGTACGAGGTGGCGGGGTGCCTCGCGCACGGTGGCCTCGGCTGGATCTACCTCGCCGTCGACCGGGCCGTCTCGGACCGGTGGGTGGTCCTCAAGGGCCTCCTCGACACCGGCGACCAGGACGCCATGGCGGCGGCGATCTCGGAGCGCCGCTTCCTCGCCGAGATCGAGCACTCCAACATCGTCCGGATCTACAACTTCGTCGAGCACCTCGACCCGCGCACCGGCTCCCTGGACGGCTACATCGTCATGGAGTACGTGGGCGGCAAGTCGCTCAAGGAGATCGCCAACGACCGGCGGACCCCGGAGGGCCGGCGCGACCCGCTGCCGGTCGAGCAGGCGTGCGCGTACGGCATCGAGGCCCTGGAGGCGCTGGGCCACCTGCACAGCCGCAACCTGCTGTACTGCGACTTCAAGGTGGACAACGCGCTCCAGACCGAGGACCAGCTGAAGCTCATCGACATGGGCGCGGTCCGGCGGATGGACGACGACGAGTCGGCGATCTACGGCACGGTCGGCTACCAGGCGCCCGAGGTGGCGGAGGTCGGCCCCTCGGTCGCCAGCGACCTGTACACGGTGGCCCGCACGCTCGCCGTGCTCACCTTCGACTTCCAGGGCTACACCAACGTCTTCGCGGACTCGCTGCCGGAGCCGCAGCACATCGAGGTCTTCCAGCGGTACGAGTCGTTCTACCGCTTCCTGGTGCGGGCCACCGACCCGGACCCGGCGCGCCGCTTCGCCTCCGCCGAGGAGATGGCGGAGCAGCTGACCGGTGTGCTGCGGGAGGTCGTCGCGCTCCAGTCGGGGCGGCCCCGGCCGGCGTTGTCGACGCTCTTCGGCGCGGAGACGCGGGTCACCGACACCGTGCTCTTCGCCGAGCAGACCGACGACGTGTCGGTGCTGGGGGCCCGCCGCACCGGCCGGGCCCGGCGCTCCGCTCCCCCGGCCGCGGCGGGCGTCCCCGCCGGGCAGCCGCTCGACGCGCTGCTCGCCCCGCTCGACGTGGCGGCCACCGCGCTGGCGCTGCCGGTGCCGCGGGTGGACCCGGCGGACGCCAACGCCGGTTTCCTCGCGGGCCTGTCGGCCGCCGCGCCCGCCGAACTCCTCGGGGCGCTGCGGGCCGCGCCCGCCGACACCCCCGAGCTGCGGCTGCGCGCCCTGCGGGCCCAGCTCGACCTGCGGGACCTGGTCTCGGCCGGGCAGACGCTGGGCGCGCTGGAGCAGTGGGACGCGGACGACTGGCGGGTGGTGTGGCACCGGGGCGTGGCCTCGCTGGTGGGCGGCGACCTGACACACGCGGCGCTCGCCTTCGACGCGGTGTACGACGCCTTCCCCGGCGAGCCCGCGCCCAAGCTGGCGCTCGGCGTCTGCGCGGAGGTGCTGGGCCAGCTCGACAACGCGGCCGAGTACTACCACCTGGTGTGGACGACCGACCCCGGTTTCGTCAGCGCCGCCTTCGGGCTCGCCCGGGTGCGACTCGCCGCCGGGGACCGCACCGGCGCGGTCGCCGCGCTGGAATCCGTACCGGAGTCCTCCATCCACTACACGGCGGCCCGGGTCGCGGCGGTCCGCGCCCGGCTGCGGCGGCGCCCGCCGCGGGAACCGCTCGGCGCGGACCTGACCGCGGCCGCCGCGCAGGTCTCGGCCCTGGGCGGCTTCGGCCTCGACCCGGTGCGCCGGGAGCGGTTGTCGACGGAGGTGCTCGGTACGGCCCTGGACTGGGTACTCTCCGGGAGTCCCGGTGCCGCGCCGGGCGGCGGGGAGCCGCTGCTCGGCAGCGCGCTGGACGAGAGCGGGCTGCGCTTCGGCCTGGAGCGCGCCTACCGGGTGCTGGCCCGGCTCGCCCAGCGGGGCGAGGAGAGGATCGAACTGGTGGAGCGGGCCAACCGCTACCGCCCCAGGACGTGGGTGTGAGGATGTCCCAGAAGCCCCAGCCGCCGTCGCACGGACTCGACGTCTGCCCGAACCCCGAGTGCGCCGAGCCCGTCGATCCCAGGGACCGCTACTGCGGGGCCTGCGGTCACGACCTGTCGGCCACCGCGGAACCGCCGGCCGGCGAGGACCGGCCGACCATGCCGATCGCCGCGCCCGTCTGGCCCGAGGCGCCGCCCCGGGACCCCGGCTCGCTGTCGACGATGACCCAGCACCCCGGTGAGCTGCCGGGCACCGACTCGGGCGGCCGGGAGCTGCCGACGGTGCCGGTGCGCACGGACGGGCCGGCGGAGCCGAGCGGGCCGACCGTGCGCGGCGGCGGCGACTTCGAGCTGGCCGCGCCCGATCCGCGGGCGGCCGTGCGGGCGGAGCCGGCGGCCGCGGCCGCCGACGGGGCCGCCGGGGACGTGCCTGACGGGGTGTGCGTGGCCTGCCGGGCCGGGCGGGTCGACGGCGACGGCTACTGCGAGAACTGCGGGCACGCCCAGCCCCGCGAGCGCGACCACATGGAGCGGGAGCTCGGCACGGTCGCCGCGGTCAGCGACCGGGGACTGCGCCACCACCGCAACGAGGACGCGTTCGCGATCGGCGAGTCGACGCTGCCCGACGGCCGTGCCGCCGCCGTCGCCGTCGTCTGCGACGGCGTCTCCTCCGCCCACCGCCCCGACGAGGCGTCCGCCGCCGCGGCCCGCGCCGCGAGCGCCGTGCTCGGCGAGGCGCTGCCCCGCGGCACCCACCCGCAGCAGGCCATGCACGAGGCGATCGTCGCCGCCGCCGAGGCCGTCACCGCGCTGGCCCGCACCGCGGGCGCGGACGGCGGGAGCGCCGACTCCCTCCACGGCGGCAACTCGCCGGCCTGCACCATCGTCGGCTCCGTCGTCACCGACGAGCTGCTCGTCGTCGGCTGGGTCGGCGACAGCCGCGCCTACTGGGTGCCCGACGACCGTTCCGGGCCCGCCGCCCGGCTCACCGAGGACGACTCGTGGGCCGCCCAGATGGTCAAGGCGGGCCTGATGAACGAGGAGCAGGCGTACGCGGACGAGCGCGCCCACGCCATCACCGGCTGGCTCGGCGCCGACGCGTACGAACTGGAGCCGCACACCGCCGCGTTCAAGCCGGACCGGCCCGGTGTCGTGGTGGTCTGCACGGACGGTCTGTGGAACTACGCGGAGGCCGCCGAGTCGATGGCCCGGGCCGTCCCCGCCGACGCGGCGGTCCGGCCGCTGCACGCGGCGCGGGTGCTGGTCGGCCACGCCCTCGACGGCGGCGGACACGACAACATCACGGTCGCGCTGACGCCGTTCGCCCCGCCGCCGGCGGGGGCGACCTCCTCCTGACCCTCCGTCACCTCCGCTGCTGCCAAGGAGCCGAAACCAGATGGCGAACTTCGCCAAGCCGTCCGTGCCGCAGTTCTCGGTGGACGTCTACCAGAACGAGTACCTGCCGGTCGGCGGGCGGGACGTCGACGCGATCGTCACCGTCACCGCGACCGGCGGCGGCACCAGCGGCGCGGGGGGCGTCACGGCCGGCGGACCGGCCGGTGTGGTGATCATGGTCGACTGCTCGGGCTCGATGGACTACCCGCCGGCCAAGATGGAGGGCGCCCGGGCGGCGACCGCCGCCGCGATCGACACCCTGCGGGACGGCACCTCCTTCGCCGTCGTCGCCGGCAACCACATCGCCACGCAGGTCTACCCGGACCACGGGCGGCTCGCCGTCGCCGGTGCCAGGACCCGCGCCGAGGCGAAGGAGTCGCTGGCCCGGCTCACCGCCGACGGCGGCACCGCGATCGGCACCTGGCTGCGGCACGCCGACGCCCTCCTCGGCGACGAGGACCTGGCCATCCGGCACGCCGTGCTGCTCACCGACGGGCGCAACGAGCACGAGTCCCCCGAGGCGCTGCGGGCCGCGCTCGACGCCTGCGCGGGCCGCTTCACCTGCGACGCGCGCGGTGTCGGCACCGACTGGGAGGTCAAGGAGGTCACCGGGATCGCCTCGGCGCTGCTCGGCTCCGCCGACATCGTGGCCGATCCGGCCGGGCTCGCCGCCGACTTCACGGCCATGATGGAGAACGTCATGGGCAAGGGCGTCGCCGACGTGGCGCTGCGGCTGTGGACGCCGGTCGGCGCGGAGCTCGTCTTCGTCAAGCAGGTCGCCCCGACGGTCGCGGACCTGACCGCCCGCCGCACCGACGCCGGCCCGCGCGCCGGGGAGTACCCGACGGGCTCCTGGGGCGACGAGTCCCGCGACTACCACGTGCGGGTCCGGGTGCCGGCGAACGCGGTCGGGCAGGAGATGCTCGCCGCCCGGGTGTCCCTGCTCGTCCCCGACCCGGCCGGCGGCGACGCCCGGCCGGTGTCCCAAGGACTGATACGGGCGGTGTGGACGCACGACGTGGCGATGACCACGGCCATCGACCCCCAGGTCGCCCACTACACGGGCCAGGCGGAGCTCGCGGACGCCATCCAGGCCGGTCTCGACGCCCGCAAATCGGGCGATCAGGACGGAGCGACCGCGAAGTTGGGCCGCGCGGTGCAGCTCGCGGCGGCCTCCGGGAACGCCGATACCGCGAAACTCCTTTCGAAGGTGGTGGACGTGGTCGACGCGGCGGCGGGTACTGTGCGGTTGAAGGCGAAGGTCGCGGAGGCGGACGAGATGACACTCGAGACGCGTTCCACCAAGACCGTTCGCGTCACGAGGTAGCCCGGCCCACCGGGCCGGACGACGAGAGGGGGAAGCACCGACATGCCGACCTGCCCGAACGGACACCAGTCGGTCTCCGACGACTGGTGCGAGGTCTGCGGCCATCGCATGGCCGGGGCGGGCGCGCCTGCGGGTGCCGTACCGCCCCCTCCCCCGCCGCCGCCCGGCCCCCCGCCCGCCTACGGCTACCCCCACCCCAACCCCCCGGCCGGCCCGGGAGCCCCCGGAACCCCGGGCGCCCCGGCCGGCCCCGCCGCTCCAGGCGGCCCCGGCTTCCCGAGCGCCCCCGGCGGCCCTGGCTTCCCCGGCAC
>NZ_JBHYKM010000128.1:0-10070 GCF_042741435.1 Streptomyces sp. NPDC058955
CGGCCTCCCGCTTGGCCCCAGGACACGGCCCAGGCTGCGGTTCGCCTACGGGGCCGGCCGCCGGCCCCGCGCGGGGGCCTGGTCGCGGCGGGCGGCGGGCCCGGCGCCGGTCCGGCCCCGGGGAGCCCCGGACGGCGGCCGGGACGGGGTCCCCGCGCCCGCGGGCCGACGGCGCCGCCGGCCGATGTCCCGCGCCTTCCGCACGCTCGCGATGACCCCGGCGATCAGCGTGCCGCCGTACAGCCAGCCGGCGTGCACGGCGAGCGCGGTGACCACGGCCATCGCCTGGCCGCCGAAGCCGCCGGTGCCGCCCGCGATCGGCACGACGCCGACGGCGAAGGCGATCGGCACCGCGATCGGCGCCGTGACCAGGTCGGCGGTCCTCACCCAGAGCGCCGTGAGCGCGCTCACCGGCAGGAACAGCAGCCCGAACGCCAGCGGCGACCCGTCCAGGACCAGCCAGTCCAGGAAACCGATCACGAGCATCGCGGCCGAGGCGAAGAGCCCCGCGCCGAGCCCCGTCAGCCGCGGCGCGGGCAGCCGCCGCAGCGCCTGCACCACCGGCGCGGGCCGCCGCGCGGCGGCCGGGGTGCCGACCCGGTAGACGGTGGCCGCGCCGGCCGTGCCCCCCTCCACCTCCACCAGCGCGCCGGGCGGCGTGAGAGGGGTCTGGGGCCGTCGGCGGCCTTGCGGCTGACTTGTCCTGTGCTGCTCCACCTCACCAACGTAGGTCGACCCGGTGGCCGGACGGGCCCGGGACACGCCCTTCGGGCGACCTCGGGCCGCAGTTCGACCGAAGTCGGCCGGAGTCCGCCGCCGACGGCCGGTGAGGGTCGGGCCGGACCCCCCGTAAACTGGGGGATCGACCCATCATCCGTATCTAGGGAAGTCGCCACCGTGTCGCTCACGATCGGAATCGTCGGCCTGCCGAATGTCGGCAAGTCGACCCTGTTCAACGCCCTGACCAAGAACGACGTGCTGGCGGCCAACTACCCGTTCGCCACGATCGAGCCGAACGTCGGCGTCGTCGGCGTCCCCGACCCGCGCCTGCAGAAGCTCGCCGACATCTTCGGCTCGCAGCGGCTGCTTCCGGCCACGGTCGACTTCGTCGACATCGCCGGCATCGTGCGCGGCGCGAGCGAGGGCGAGGGCCTGGGCAACAAGTTCCTGGCGAACATCCGCGAGTCCGACGCGATCTGCCAGGTCATCCGCGCCTTCAAGGACGAGAACGTCGTCCACGTCGACGGCAAGGTCTCGCCCAAGGACGACATCGAGACGATCAACACCGAGCTGATCCTCGCCGACCTCCAGACCATCGAGAAGGTCCTCCCGCGCCTGGCGAAGGAGGCCCGGATCAAGAAGGACGTGGCCCCCAAGGTCGCGGCCGTCGAGGCGGCGAAGGAGATCCTGGAGCGCGGCGACACCCTCTTCTCCCAGGGCATCGTCCAGGGCTCGGAGAAGGCGGAGCTCCTCCACGACCTCCACCTCCTCACCACCAAGCCCTTCCTCTACGTCTTCAACGTCGACGAGGACGAGCTGACCGACGACGCCTTCAAGGACGAGCAGCGCGCCCTCGTCGCCCCGGCCGAGGCGATCTTCCTCAACGCCAAGCTGGAGGCGGACCTCGCCGAGCTGGACGAGGCGGACGCCATGGAGCTCCTGGAGTCCGTCGGCGCAGAGGAGCCCGGCCTGGCCATCCTCGCCCGCGTCGGCTTCGACACCCTCGGCCTCCAGACCTACCTCACGGCGGGCCCGAAGGAGTCCCGCGCCTGGACGATCAAGAAGGGCGCCACGGCCCCCGAGGCGGCCGGTGTCATCCACACCGACTTCCAGAAGGGCTTCATCAAGGCCGAGGTCATCTCCTTCGCCGACCTCGTCGAGACCGGCTCCGTCGCCGAGGCCCGAGCCGCCGGCAAGGCCCGCATGGAGGGCAAGGAGTACGTCATGCAGGACGGCGACGTGGTGGAGTTCCGCTTCAACGTGTAGTCGCGCATGCTGCACGTGACCTGATTGGTCAAGCGTGCAGGCCGGAAGGAGGGGGCGGGCTCTGTCGAGTCCGCCCCCTTCGCCGTGTTGTCAGCGGCAATCAGGTGTCGTAGACGGTCGACCGGTGTCCTACATGAATGACCCAGACCACCAGTTCCCCGTTGTCGATCGTGTAGACGACGCGGTAATCGCCGACTCGCAGTCGGCGACGGTCCGGCTGGGACACGAGTGCGGTGGTGTTGAAGCCGAGTGGATCGCCTTCCAGCTCGGTCAGCTTGGCCAGGGTGCGCAGCGCCATCTCGTGCGGGATCTTCCGAAGCTCGGACTGCGCCTCGGGGCGGAAGACGGTTCGGTACTCACTCACTGCGCTCCAGTGTCTCCCTCATGACGTCCTCGATCGGGATGCCAGGTGCGGGGTTGGCCATGCGCTCGTCGATGATCCGATTGATCTCGCGCTCTTCCCACTCCTGGTACTTGCGCAGTACCTCGATGGAGACGACGGCGGCGACCTCTTTGCCGCGGCGCGTGATCACCGTGGGTACGTCGTCGCGGTCGGCGCGCTCCACGACCTCCGCCAAATGTGCGCGCACGTCGCGGATGGACTCTATGGGCAGTGGCTGCGTCATGCGCTCAAGCGTACCGAGTGTGCCATGTGTACACAAAGGCTCGGTCGGGGTGCAGGACGGGTCCCTTCGTCGTGGCTGCACGTGCTGGATGTGCTGGGTGAACCCGCACCTGAACCCGCACCAGACCCGATCACGCACCCTGATGCCCTGGGTCGGGCTGTACGAGGAGGGTCGCCGTTCCGCGGGCGCTACGCCCGGCCGCCCGGGGCTTGGCGGCAGTCAGGCAGCTGCGGCTACGGCCGGGTCCAGCCGTTGGCGAAGTCGCATTCGAGGTCCGTCCAGCGGCGAACCTCGGCGGGGGTGTGGCTGGGGTGGCCGAGGCGTCCCATGCCCTTGACCCACTCGTCCCAGAGGCCGCCGGGCTCCGTGAAACGGTCGGCATGGTGGGTGCCGAGGTGGGCGTCGAGGCGGAGGAGGGCGCCCAGGGCGGCGGGCTGGTCGTAGTGGAGGTCGGTGCGGGGGAGGTAGCGGTCGAGGTAGGCGGTGAGGATTTCGGTGTCGGCGTGTGTGCCGAAGCGGGCCAGAGTGAAGCAGTAGGCGCTGCCGGAATAGCAGACCTCGCTGGCCAGGAGCAGGTCGCCGATGCGTGCTCGGAACCGTTCGCGGCGGTCGACGCCGATCAGCCAGGCGGCGGTGAGGCGCGAGCGCCATTCGTACCCGAGGAGGGCTTCCAGTTCCTCGTCGGTGATCGCGGCGGCGTCATTCAGCAGGTGTCGGGTGAAGCGTGTGGTGTGCCACCACCGGGGGCCCAGGAACCGCCCGCCGTTCAGTACGAGGTAGCGCGGGAGGCCGCCGTACATCCTCGTCACGTAGCTCTCGACCACATGGCCGTAGCCGACTTCCTCGGGGTGCTGGGACGGCATCGGTCACCTCTCCGGGTGCAGGTCGGTACGGTCGATCCAGGTGGGGACGACGAAGATGTTGTCGCCCGTGGGGGCTTCGGAGGCTTCCAGCAGGGAACAGAGGCGGGACTCTTCGACCAGGTGCTCCCAGGGCGCGGTCCAGTCGAGTCCCCAGTCCAGGCCGGGGCCGGAGACGCCGTACGTGCGGCCGGCGTCCACCTGCCAGAACTGGGAGTAGAGGATCACCTGGGCGTGGTCGGCCAGGTCGTCGATGATCTCGGTGAAGTGGGCCGAGGGCCAGCCCGGGGCGTCGTCCGCAGCGGTGGCGCGTAGGCCCGCTGTGAGCGGTGGGACTACAGGAGTGCGGGCGCCGAGTTCGGTCAGGGCCCAGCGGATGCCTTCCGGTTCGCTCCAGTCCGGTGGCGTCGCCCGTTCCAGGCAGGCGCGGTAGGCGCGGCGCACGGGCTCGGCCGCGCCGTCGATCCTCAGGCTCGCCAGGGCCATGGCCGCCCATTCGCGGACGGTCGGGTTGTCGCTGTCCAGCAGGCCGATGAGAGCGGGGCCGCAACGGGGATCGCCCACCTCCTCGAAGACCTCGATGGCGGTCAGCTGACCGAAGCCACCGAGGGAAGGCAGGCCGTCGATGACGGCGGGTATGGCGTCGGCGCCGATCCAGATCAGCTCCGCGCGGGCGTCGTAGGACTCTTCGGCCTTGCCGTCGAGCTGCTGGACGAGTGTCTCGATGGGGGAGGTCATGACGCGGAGTGGTCCCGGCGCCAGAAGGTGGGGAGCCACCAGCAGAGCACCGAGGGGTCGTCGGGCCACGGGGCGCGGTCCTCGGCCGCCCGGTCCTCGAAGGAGTCGCGCGTCAGGTCGATGGGGCGCCAGGCGGGGTCGAGCGGCTCGTCGTCGGCCGGCGGGCGGACGTACCGGCGGCCGTGCTCGTCGCAGGCGCGGAAGGTCTGGTAGTTGCGCGGGGCCTCGACCAGGGAGACCTTGTTCGCGCCACCGGGCATGGTCGGCCGGCGGAACTGGACCCCGTCGTCCTCCCAGAAGCAGACGGGGCAGATCTCGTACGAGCCGGGCATCGCGCCCAGCGTGCGGTGCCCGCAGCACGGGCAGGGGGAGGAGTCGCTCACCTGCGCAGTCTCGGTGCAGGCCCTGCCGGTGTGCCAGGGATTTCACATCTCGGAGCCCCGGCCGGTCCGTCGCAGGTCGGGAACAGGCCGCGGGGCGGGCGGCCTTTCCGCGTTCTCGGGGGTGTCGGCCGGGGGGCTTCGGGGGTGGAGAAGGGGGTCCGTTCAGGTGGGGGGAGGCGGCGGGGGGTGCCGGGCGGGGGTGGGCGGCCGGTGGCGAAGTGACCGCGAAGTAACCGCGAAGCGGGGCTGCCTAGTGTCCTTCACGAGAGCCGCGGACAGCGGCCGACATCAGGGGAGGGGGTGTCCGACATGAGCGAGGTTTACGGTTTCAGCGAGGTCTACGCGTTCAGCGAGGTCTACGCGTTCAGCGAGGTCTACTGAAGTCACGGTTCGGCCGTGATGTGAAAGTGGCGGGAGTGGCCTCCAGGGGCCTCTCCCGCCTCCTCTCGGGGAGAAGACTGTTGTCAGACTTGCACACGTACCCGCGTCATGACGATGTCGTGTGGGCCGACCTGGAATTCGGGCCGGCGATCGAGCTGGACACCGTACGACTGCGGCGGGTCTGGAGTGCCTGGTTCGCTCTGACCCCGACGGTCGGCGGGCCGCTGTGCGCGGAGAGCACACCGCTCCTGCTCACCCTGCTGCGGGACGAGAAGCAGGACGTGCTGCCGCACTGCTCGCTGATCCTCCAGGGGGACGCGCGCTCGTGGCTGGCCCGGCAGGCCAGGGCCGACGAGTTCCTCGGGCGGACGCCCGCGGAGGTCGCCGAGTCGACCGGGCTCGAAGGCTGGCGGTTCCTGAGCGACCAGGTCGCGCGGTGGGCGGACCAGTCCGTGCCGCGGCGCGCGGTGCTCCTCCGGCTGCTCACCCAGCTCGGCTTCGAAGGACTCGCGTGCGAACTGGCCGAGCGGGACGCCGAGCCGGCGCACCCGGCGGCCGACCACCTCGCCTACGAGGCGGCCCGGGCCCGGCGCCAGCACCTGCGCGGCTCCACGGTGCCCACCGACGACTTCGCCCGGCTCGCCACCGACGGACGGACGCCCTCGCTGCGGATCCTGTCCACCACCCAGCTCATCTCGATCCTGCTGCGGGACCGGGACGGCGAGCGCGGCAGCGGCTACTGGGCCGCGTACGGCGAGGAACTGCTCCCCCTGCTCGCGGAGTCGGACCCCTGGGTGCGCGCCCTCACCCTGAGCCGGTACTGGCGGGCCGCGGCCTTCCACCACCTCACGGGCAAGGACACGGACCGCGCCCGGCGGGCGATGGAGACCGCCTTCGCGGCGGGCGAGGAGGCCGAGGGCCTCGCCGCCACCTCGCAGGAGTGGCACTCCGCCCGCGAGAACACCCGGCTGCTCATGGACGTCACCGTGAAGGCGGGCACGTCCGTCTTCTCCGCCGACTTCGTGGCGGACGCCACCCGGGAGCTGCTCCGGCTGGACCCCGACGAGCCGTCGGCCAGCTACTTCGTCGCGGCCCGGATGCAGCGCGCCGGCGAACTGCGGGAGGCCGCCGCGGAGTTCGAGCGCGGCGCCCGGCTCGGCGCGCTGCGCGGCGCCGGTTCGGCCTACCGCGCCGTGCAGTGCTTCCAGGAGCTCGGCGACGAGGACGCGGTCGCCCGGACGAGCAGGCTGCTGCTCGAACTCGACCCGGCGGCGCAGCTGCCCGAGGGCACGGCCGCATGACCACCGTCCAGCAGGAGGAGCGGTCGACCGCCCCGCTCGGCCGCAACTTCTGGCTGCTGTGGAGCGGTTGGTCGGTCTCCAGCGTCGGCAACGGCCTCACCGTCACGGCCCTGCCGCTGCTCGCCGCCGACATCACCAGCGATCCGGCGACGCTCTCCCTGGTCGGCATCGCGGACAAGCTCCCGTGGCTGGTGCTCGCGCTGCTCGGCGGCGTGCTCGCCGACCGCTGGGACCGCCGCCGCGCCATGTGGATCTCGGACGCGCTCCGGTGCGTCCTGCTGAGCCTGCTGGTCGCGGCCGTGATCGGCGGCTGGGTCTCGATCCCGCTGCTGATGGCCGTCGCCTTCAGCGTCACGGCGATCGAGACGGTGTACGACAGCTCCCGCACGGCGATCCTCCCGATGGCCGTCGCCCGGGACCGCGCCACCCTGGAGCGGGCGAACAGCCGGCTGATGACGGCCAACACGACGGCGCTCAAGTTCGTGGGCCCGGCGCTCGGCGGCTGGCTGTACACGATGGGGCGGGCGTTCCCCGTCGTCATCGACGCGGTCAGCTTCGCGGTCAGCGCGGTCTTCACCTTCCTGATGCGCGGCGACTTCCGCGCGGGCGGCGACACGGCGGCGAAGCGCCGGCCGCGCGGCGCGATGCGGGCCGAGATGGCGCAGGGCGTGCGGTGGCTGGCCCGCCACCGCGTGCTCCGCGTCTACACCCTGGTCGCCGGGCTGACGAACATGTGCACGGTCGGCCAGCTGGCGATGCTGGTGCTGTACGCCCGGCAGGTCATGCACCTGGACGACGCGGCGTACGGCCTGCTCCTCGCGTCCGTGGCCGCGGGCAGCGTGACGGCGGGATTCACCTGCCGGCCGCTCACCCGCAGGCTGGGCCCCGCCCGGTCGGCCTTCGGCAGCACGCTGATGGGAGCCCTCGGCTTCACCCTCCTGGGCTTCACCAGCGAGGTGCCCCTGGTGGCCCTGGGGCTGGCGGTCACCGGCTACACGGCGATGACCTGGAACGTCACGACCGTCTCCATCCGGCAGGCCATCGTGCCGCCGGAGCTGACCGGTCGGGTGAGCAGCGTCAACCGGCTGGTCGCCTTCGGCCTGATGCCCGTGGGCATCTTCCTGGCCGGCCAGATCGCCGCGCGGACCGAGCTCGCCACGGTCTACACGGTGGGGGGCCTGTTCGCCGCGGCGGTCTCCCTCGTCGCGCTGATCGGCCTGTCGAACGCGCAGGTCGAGAGGGCCGTGGAAGAAGCCACGGAGAAGACGTCCGACGGCGCTTAGCCGCCGCCGGACGACAGTTGGACGCCGACGACGACGACGCCGCCGGACGGCAGTCGGCAGTGGGCAGTTGGGCCCCCGATGACACACACCTGGAGGTAGGACATGCGGGAAACTTCGACCGAGCGCGAGATCAAGGCCGACCGGGAGCGGGTCTGGGCGGCCTGGACCGACCCCAAGGAGGTCCGCGCCTGGCTCAATCTGATCGATGTGGAGGTCCCCGCCGAGCCGGGTGACGCCCTGCGCTGGCAGTTCAACCGCGGCGGGCGCGTCGACCTGGTCTTCACGGCCGTCCTGCGCGAGGTCGTGCCGGGCGAGTCCTGCGCGTACGACTGGGACGTGCCGGGCAACGACGAGCCGACGCGCGTGACCGTCGAGTTCGTCGAGCTGGACGGCGGCACCAAGGTGCGGCTCCGCCACACGGGCTTCAGCGAATCGCTGCGCTCCCGCCTGGAGTTCGACGCGTACGACCACCACTGGTGGCACTACCTGGAGCGGCTCGCCGCGTACCTGGAGCACCGGCCGTTCCAGTTCCACAAGACGCTGACGCCGCCGAAGACCGGCATCATCCCCCTGGGTGTCGCCCCGGAGACCGGCATGGTCGTCGCGGACGTGGCCATCAACTCGGCGGCGGAGTACGTCGGCATCCAGCCCGGTGACGAGATCCGCGCCATCGACGGCATCCCGCTGAAGGAGATGGAGGACTTCCACCGCTGGCTGGACGACGCCGAGGCCGGCCAGACCTCGACGTTCACCCTCAAGGACCGGTCGGTCGACCTCGTCCTGCGCCCCTTCACGTCCTGAACGTCCCCATGGTCTCGGACACGGAGTTCCGGACCGCACTCGCCAGGTTCCCCAGCGGGGTCACGCTCGTCACGGCACGGGGAGAGCGCACGGGCGCTCACGGTCTCACCGTGAGCGCCTTCTGCTCCGTCTCGCTGGAGCCCCCGCTCGTCCTGGCCTGTGTGGCGCGGTCGTCGCGGACCCTGACCGCGCTCCACGAGGCGGGGCGCTTCGGGGTGAGCCTCCTCGGCGCGGACCATCACGCGGTGGCGGCCCGGTTCGCCTCAAAAGACACTGACAAGTTCACGGGCGCATGGGCGATGCTGAGCCCGGACGGCCCCCCTGTGCTGCCGGACGCTCTGTTCGCCATGGAATGCACCGTGCACCAGATCTTCCCGGCAGGTGACCACGAGGTGGTCGTCGGAGCGGTCGAGGCGGTCCGTCTCGGCGAGGGAGTACCGCTGGTGTACCACGACAGGACACTCGGCCTCCTCGCCGGCCGACGGCCGGCCGGCGCCCTGGCGTCGGCCGGGGCGGCCGCCCCGCGGGGATACGACGAGAGAGGCTAGAAGAGGTACATGGAACATCGTCAGCTGGGCGGAAGCGGCCTGATGGTCAGCGAGGTCACGTACGGCAACTGGCTCACCCACGGTGAGCTGGCCGAGCGCGACCAGGCCCTCTCCTGCATCCGGGCCGCGCTCGACGCCGGGATCACCACTTTCGACACCGCCGACGTGTACGCCCAGGGCGCGGCCGAGGAACTGCTCGGGGTCGGTCTGCGCGGCATCCGGCGGTCCTCCCTGGAGATCACCAGCAAGGTGTGTCTGCCCACGGGGGAGGGGCCCAACGACCGCGGGCTGTCCCGCAAGCACATCATGGAGTCCTGCGAGGCGTCGCTGCGCCGGCTCGGCACCGACTACCTGGACCTCTACCAGGCGCACCGCTTCGACGAGCGGACTCCCCTGGAGGAGACGCTGATCGCCTTCGACGACCTGGTGCGGCAGGGCAAGGTCCTCTACCTCGGCGTCTCGGAGTGGACCGCCCCGCAGATCGAGGCGGCGCTCACGGCGGCGGCCGGCCTCGGCCTGCGCAGCCGGATCGTCTCCAACCAGCCGCAGTACAACATGCTGTGGCGGGTCATCGAGCCCGAGGTCGCCCCGCTCTGCCTGCGGGAGGGCATCGGCCAGCTGGCCTTCCAGCCCCTCGCGCAGGGCGTGCTCACCGGCAAGTACCGGCCGGGGCAGGAGTGGCCCGAGGACGCGCGGGCGAACGCGGGCGGCCGCGCGCCGACCTTCATCAACCGGGTCCTCGGCGGGGACGTGCTGGACGCCGTGGAGCGGCTGCGCCCGATCGCCGCGGAGGCCGGCCTCTCGCTCGCGCAGCTCTCCATCGCCTGGGTGCTGAGCCGGCCGGGAGTGGCCTCGGTCGTCGCCGGCGCCACCAAGCCCGAGCAGATCAAGGAGAACGCGTCGGCGGCGGGCGAGCGCCTCGACGAGGACGTGCTCCGGCGGATCGACGAGACCCTGGGCGACCTCGTCGACCTCGATCCGACGAAGACGGCCCGGATGATGGCCGTGAAGCCGTCCTGGGCGGTGTCGACGGGCTGAGCCGAGAGCCGCGGCGGAGTCGCGGGGCGCGGGGGGGGGGGGGCGGGGCCCCGGCCGCGCGGGGCCCCGGTAGGGGGGAACCCCCCCCCCGCCGGGGGGGGGGAGACGGGGGGCGGGGGACGCGC